>CASFRQ010000072.1 GCA_949296785.1 uncultured Alphaproteobacteria bacterium | reverse complement strand
GTAAAAACGGAGAAAAATTTTCTCATCGGCGCCATTTTGAAAAAGAGTCTTGACAAGTCTGAAAAAAATGCGTATATTTCCGCATCGTTCTTTTATCAAGAGGTGTATTATGAGGATTCGGAATTCATTGAGATCGGCAAAAGAGCGCGATAAGGATTGCAAACTTGTCCGTCGGAAAGGCCGTGTTTTTATCATCAATAAAAAGAACCCCCGTTATAAGACAAGACAGGGTTAGTTGATGTCAACAGGTTTTTAGGAGGCCCATTTTTTCAAATGGGCTTTCTTTTTCTATTTAAATATCTTTCAGAATCCTTTTGAAAAAACAAAATGGAGAAAAATATGCCGGAAAAAATCCCGGAGATGAAACCGGAAAACAGTACGGAAAAGAAAATTGCGTCTCAGGCGCTGGCTCTTGTAAAGAAACGCAAGGCGACAGCGTTGACGGTTTTTTTGTTTTTTTTCGTTACCTTGCTGACAGGCGTGATGATGATGGGATTGTTTATCATCCCTCTTGCTTGGTTGGGATACGAGGCGGCTTTTTATATTCAGAAAAAAAAGGCTTTTGTTGACCATATTCATGTCCCGCATATGGTTTTTTCTTTTCGTATTGCCGGCGCCGGGGCTCTTTTAATGTTTTTTTGGTTTCTTGTCAGTACACCATTTTGGATGAAAAAACTCAGTTTGTATATAGAAAGATTTTCTTTTATTTCCTGGTTTGAGGTGGGTTCGTATATGTATGGCCGGGTTTTCATCTGCTTTTGGATTTTTGTTATTTTGTTTGCCCTTTCTTTTTTCGGGCTTCGGCCCGGAAAAGAGGAATCAATGTAATAGGGAATTTCCCATTCCTTTTAAGGAAATTTCAAAGATGGTTTAAAATGCCGGATTGCAAGGAAAGAGGTATTTCTTTTTTATGACGGAAAAGATTCGGAACGGGCGCTACCGTATTTATATGTCTGTTCTTTTTAGATTTATTCCTGTTTGTCTGTTTTTCCCATCTCCTTTTACTGAAGAAGTGTTTTATATAAAAACCTGCCGAGGGGTATAAAGAAGTTGTCTCTTTCATGGTAAAAGAAAGGAAAAGAGACTGGCAGATAAAAAAATTTTTACCGAATTATCCGGTTGGATGCCTTAATTTTTCTTTGATTTGTTCCTTTATTTTCTTTTGTTTTTCAGTATTTTTGCCCCCCCTCTCTCTCTCCCCTTTGCTTTTTCAAAAAGGAAAAACAAAGAACTGTTTTCTGGAGAATTTTTATTTAAAAGTGTTGAAGTTCATCCGGCGGTAGGAAAGGGCTTCCGCGATATGTTCGCTGGTAACTGTTTCACTGGCAGCCAGATCGGCGATTGTTCTTGCGACTCGTAATATTCTAAAATAGCCGCGCGCCGATAAACCCATTTTTTCCGCTGCTTCGGCCAGAAGTTTTTTTCCTCTTTCATTTAAAGCGCATACCTGTTCCAAAAATTCTCCATCCGCGGAAGCGTTTGAAAAGAAAGTCTTGTTCAGAGATTCATACCGTTCTTGCTGTATTTTTCGGGCTTTTAAAACACGGGAAGCCACTTGTTTTGACGAAGGGCCGTCTTTTTTGTTCTGTCCGAGATCCCACGGATTGACGGCGGGCACTTCCACATGCAAATCTATTCTGTCCAGAAGAGGACCGGATATTTTTGCCAAATATTCCGCGCCGCACTTCGGTGCCCGCGGACATTCCATTGCCGTGTTTCCCAAATAGCCACAACGGCAGGGATTCATGGCGGCAATGAGTTGGAAACGGGCGGGGTATGTGATGTGGCAAGCGGCGCGGGCAATGCTTACTTCCCCGGTTTCCATCGGCTGGCGCAGGGATTCAAGAGCAGCGCGTTGAAATTCCGGCAGTTCGTCTAAAAACAGGACTCCGTTATGTGCCAAAGAAATCTCCCCCGGCCGCGCTTTCGCCCCGCCTCCCGCCAAAGCCGGCATGGAAGCGGAGTGATGCGGATCCCTGAAAGGTCGGGTCTGAACCAATTGCCCTTCTTTTAAAAGGCCTGCAATTGAATGAATAATGCTTGTTTCCAACATTTCTTTGGCGGTCAGGGGAGGCAGGATAGAGGGGAGTCTTTTGGCCAACATGGACTTTCCGGAACCCGGAGGCCCTATCATTAACATATTGTGTCCGCCGGCCGCCGCGATTTCCAAGGCTCTTTTGGCCGTTTCTTGTCCTTTGATTTCATTTATATCCAGCAAATTGAGAGCTTTTCCTTCCAAAGGGGGGGATTTTTGAGGTTTGGGAAGAAATTGCTCTCCTTTCAAATGGTTCAGGAGGCTTAACAAATCCGGCGCGGCTATGATGTCCGGATTGGCAGACCATAACGCTTCGGAGCCCTGTTCGGCGGGACAAATAAAGCCAAAATCCTCTTGCACGGCGAAAACACTGGCGGGTAAAATGCCGGAAACTGGCGCGATAGAACCGTTTAATCCAAGCTCCCCCATGATTATAAAAGAGTCTAATTCTTCGGAAGGAATGGCTTCCATAGCGCCTAATAACCCCAAAGCAATAGGCAGGTCAAAATGCGAGCCCTCTTTCATAACATCTGCCGGCGCTAAATTGACGGTTATACGTTTTGCCGGAAGGGATAAGCCGAGAGAATGGAGCGCCGCGCGGATTCTTTCTTTACTTTCGCCTACAGCTTTATCAGCTAACCCTACAATGGTAAAAGAAGGAAGGCCGGCAGCGATTTGAACCTCTGCGGTTATTTTTAAAACATTTATACCTTGAAAAGTAACAGTCTGAATCTTTGAATACATTTAGAACCTGGGGATAATATTTTCTTCACGCCACTTGCGTGGAGGATATCCTTCGTTCTGCGGTATATCCTTCTCCCCGGTGAAATGCGGTTTGTCCTGAATTTTAAGATAGCCGTTTTTTTCGTAATATTGAATACACGGCAAATCTTCTGCTTTGCAGGTGGCCAGATCCCTCCTGACCGGATGCTGCAAAGTCGTAACGGTTACTTGAACCGTATGCTTTTTGTAATTATCTGCCGGAGGAAGGAGTCCTTCTTTTGATCCGTCAGACGCGTTTTTTACGGAGGCCTCGTTTGATTTTTTCATGGCTTCCTCTTTTTCCCGAGCGCTTAGCGCTTGTGAAAAATCTTCCGTCGCCCGAGGTTGGACCGCCGCCCGTTCCTGAGCTTCATACATCTGTTTTCTTTGTTCTTTTTCTTTAGAGACTTTTAAAGGGTTTTCCTTTTCACTGGCATTTTCCAAAATGCGTTTTTTCGGTTCGGGTTTTAGCGCGGGGGCAGGAACTTCTACAGTTGTTCCTTCCACGCCGAAGAGATTTTGCAAAATGCCCGCCCTTTTGTGGGAACCGGCCGGTTCAGTGACGTAAGGCTTGGAACTCATTGAAGAACAGCCTGTTAAAGCCAGCAAAAAAAGGAACAGAAATTTCATTCAAAAGCCTCTTTATCTTTATTTCATTTTCTCACAGTATAAAGAAAAAAGAAAAGAAACAAAAGTACTTTTTTATACTTTTCTTTTTTCTTGTTTTTTACCCTTAAGATACAAGGAAAAATTTTTTTGTTTTTATTCCTGTCTGCGATGTTTCCCACGGAAGGCGTTTTTTGTCCTCTTTTCTGTTTTTTACCAGGTCAAATGAAAGAAAACAGTTCCAACAGGTCAAAGCTTTTTGAAAACGATATAAACTCCGCGAAGCAGGACGGGATGTATCCTTAAAGAAATCTTCACCCGGTCTTTCGGTTCTTTTTCTTTGTATGAAAAAAGTTTATTTTGAGACGATGACCATAGCTTCCCGCAAGACACGATCCTTTCCTATCATGTACCCGGCTTGAACTTCTTGAATAACCTGTCCGGCGGGAACGCCTTCTTTTTCGGCCTCCTGAATGGCTTTTTGACTGTTCGGGTCAAAAGTTTTGCCGACACATTCCATCCTTTCTATGTTAAAGGCTTTAAAGGCGTTCATCAGTTCTTTGTATGTCAATTCAACCCCGGTTCTGAGAGAAACGCAAAACTGAGAGTTTTTTTCTTCTTCCGAAGATGTCGGGACGAAACTGAGAGCCCGTTCCAAATTATCAGCGACGGGCAGAAGTTTTAAGGCGAAGGAAGTCAAAGAATATTTGGATGCTTTTTCAATATCTAAGGCCGTTCGTTTACGCAGGTTTTCCATTTCCGCGTACAGTCTCAGGTAAGAATCTTTTGATTCGGCCAGTTGTTTTTTCAAGATTTCAAATTCGGTATCCAAGTTGTCCTGTTCCCGTAAGGAATTTTTCTCTTCGTCATGAGTTGAAAGTTCTTTTTGAGGCTCCTGTTGTTCCGCTGTTTCTCTTTCTGCGGCTGCATTCTGTTCCGCACGGAAATTATTTTCTTCGCGAAAATCTTTTTTGTGTTTTTTCATCAGTTAGTCCTTTTTTTTCAATTCTTTTTAACTATAATACGCTTTTATAAAGATAACTTTAATTTGGTATGTTTTGTTCCCTTTTTCAAGAGGGATTGTAAAAGAAAGGAAAAACTAATGGAAAATCAGGAGGTTGTCCGTTTTGAAAAAAGGGCGTTTGACGCCTTAAGGCCGCTTCGTTTTCAAACGAATGTCAATAAATACGCAGAAGGATCTTGCCTGGTGGAAACAGGAGACACACGCGTTTTATGTACCGCTACTTTGGAGGAAAGGGTTCCTTTATGGGTCAGAGGGACCGGTAAAGGTTGGATTACGGCGGAGTACGGGATGCTTCCCCGTTCTACGAATGAAAGAATGGAGCGGGAGGCTAAAAAAGGACAGTCCGGTCGGACACATGAAATTCAAAGGTTGATCGGCCGTTCTTATCGTTCTGCGGTGGATTTGAAAAAGATGGGAGAAGTCTGTATCAAGCTGGATTGCGATGTGATTCAAGCAGACGGCGGGACGCGGACGGCCTCCGTTTCCGGCGGGTTTGTCGCTTTATATGAAGCGTTTAAGACAATGATGAAAAAAGGGATAATTTCTTCTATTCCGGTAACGGACACCGTTTGCGCCGTGTCTTGCGGCATTATTCGGGGCGTGCCGATGCTGGATTTGGATTATGAGGAAGATTCATCCGCATGGGTGGATTCAAACTTCGTCATGACGGGAAGTGGTCGTCTCGTTGAAATACAAGGAACGGCGGAACGCAACCCTTTTTCGGCGGAGGAATTTTTACAGCTTCTTTCTTTGGCTCGGAAAGGATGCGCCGAAATTACCCGTGCTCAGAAAGAAGTTTTGAAAATAGGATAACCGTGACAGGCAGGATTGTGCCGGGATTATGAGAAGGGAAAATTTTATGTCGGAAAATCAAATGCTTGTTGGAAAAGTGGTTCTCGCGTCACATAACGAAGGAAAACTGAAAGAATTTCGGGAATTATTGAAAGCTTTTCCGATAGAGCTTTTGCGCGCGTCCGATTTTATAAAAGGAGAGATTCCTGAAACGGGGCGGACATTTCGTGAAAATGCTTTAATAAAGGCAAAAGTCGTTTCTCAAGCGTCCGGTTTACCGGCGTTGGCGGACGATTCGGGATTTTGTTTGGAAGCGTTGAATAATGCTCCCGGTCTTTATTCTGCTCGTTTTATTAAAGAACATGGTTCCGTGGAACAGGCGGCGTTTGTTTTAAACGAAAAACTTCAAGGTGCCAGCCGGAGTGCTTTTTTTGTATGTGTTTTGGCATTAGTAATGCCATCCGGGGAGTCTTTTGTTTTTGAAGGAAAATGTCCGGGTTCTTTTACCTATCCTCCACGAGGAGAAAAAGGGTTCGGTTTTGATATTGTCTTTCAACCGGAAGGATATGATCTGACTTTCGCTCAAATGCCGGAGAATTTGAAAAATAAAATCAGTCATAGAGGAAAGGCGTTGGCCCTTTTCGTCCGGGAAATGTTTCACCAATCGCTTTTTTGACATGTTAAAAAGTAAAAAGCCCTAAAAAGGGCTTTTAATAAGAAGAAAGGATTTAATTAAAAACAAAATTAAGCTTCATTTTTTCAACATTCCGGCCGCAAATAGTACTTGCATCCGCCGCGGATACCGGCGAGGGATGTTTTACGAAAGAACCTCCCCCCCCTTCTTCTCCGGATTCTTCTTCAGATGAGGAAGCCCTTTGTTCGCCGGAATAAACATCTACGAAGTTTAAATTTTGCATAACAAGTTTATAACACTGAGCAGATGTCAATCCGGTGTATTGAATTTCAAATGTTTCCGGATTGTTCGTTGTGACGGCAACCAAAACATCCCCGCCCAGAGCATGTTTGACAACCCCCGACTTATCCGTGTCGTTTGTTGTACAACCTTCCAGAAAGACCTCTTCCTTACAAAGTTTGTACATTAAAGCGGATGAGGAAAGTTTTCCTATTTCACTGTAATCCCTTTGCCAAGAATAAAGTTTTCTGATATTGGAAGCTGCCGCAACCAAGGTTTCGCCGACGGAATTCGCGCGTATGTTCTGCAATGCGTATTGATATCCGGCCAAAGCGCCGGCTGTCAGAACGCCCATGATGCCGATAACGCCGATAACTTCCAGAAGGGTTTTCCCTTTTTCGCAAGAGGACAGGTGATCCATAAATTATCTCCTTTAACAAAAACTTTTTAAATTTTACAACTTTTGCCGATGGAAGACAATATTTTTTTCAGGAAAAGGGGCTAAGCGTTTTTTATTCTTTGTTTTTTTAGATTAAATTATCCCTGTCACGGGTGGAAAAAAACTTGATTTTATAAAAGGGCAAGACTATACAAGTACCTATGGAATGTTATATTGATACAAAAGAAAAGCTGGACGGTTTATGTCGGACGCTTATGGCGCGGAAGGTGATTGCTGTTGATACGGAGTTTATCCGCGAAAAAACTTATTGGCCGCAGTTGTGTCTGATTCAGGTATCCGACGGGGAAGGGGATTACTGCATTGACCCTTTGGCGCCGGGGATGGATTTATCTTCGTTTTCAGAGGTGCTGGCTTGTCCGGATGTTTTAAAGCTCTTTCATGCCGCGCGGCAGGATATAGAAATTTTTTTCCATATAAATCATAAAATTCCTTCGCCCGTTTTTGACACGCAGGTGGCCGGAATGGTCATCGGTTTAGGGGATTCTGTGAGTTATCAAAGTATTGTGAATATTTTCCTTCATGTTCAAATTACAAAGGAAATGCGCTTTTCCGACTGGTCAAAACGTCCTTTGTCTGAGGCTCAGATAAAATATGCTTTAAATGATGTACATTATCTAATTCCCGCTTATGAAAAAATCCGAGCAGTTTTGGAAAAAAAGAACCGGGCTTCGTGGATGAAAGATGAAATGCAGATTCTTTTAAATCCTGAAACTTATGCTCCGGATCTGATGCAACTTTGGAGAAAAATAAAAATCAACACGAAAAAACCGCTTGTTCTGAAAACGCTTCAGGTATTGACGGCATGGAGGGAAATGGATGCGCAACGGGCCGATAAACCTCGTCGTTCCATGTTGAAAGACGATACTTTGATAGAACTGGCGATGGCTCGTCCGACAAGTATGGAGGCTTTGAAAAGCCTGCGGGGAATGTCTTCCGGACACTTTCCTAAAAACGCCCGGGGGCAGGAAATTGTTGATTTGATTAAAAATGTAAGCCTGACGCCGAAGGAAGAAAAGGAATTCCTTTTATTGACGGAGCAGAAAAAAAAGAAAGTTTGTCATGGTTGTGTGGAGGCTTTGCGCCTTCTTTTGGAAAGTGTCAGTGAAACGGAACAAGTGGCGCCTAAAATTATTTGTCATGCGGAAGATTTGGAAAAAATCGCCGCGGAGGGAAAAAATGCCGATGTTCCGGCGATGAAAGGCTGGCGCTTTGATATTTTCGGACGTCATGCTTTGGAATTAATAGAGGGGAAAATCGGTTTGTTTTTTGATCCTGTCGGGCAAAAAATGAAAATAACGGGTAAAAGTTAAGTTTTTTCTTTTTTCCGATAAAGAAAACAAATGTCTCATATTGAGAAAAGGCAGAAGTTTTTTTATCCCATATCGTTCGGTATCGGAATAAGGAGGCAACGATGGAATTTGCTGTCTTTCCCATCGGAGTTTGGGATTGTTTTTATGGAACCGAGAGTTGTTCTGTTGTATATTAAAAGGCTTCCTTATAAGAAGCATCTTTGAAGCCCTTTTTTGTTTCATTTTTTCAAACTTTTAGTATATTCACCGTGTTTTAACGAAAAGGTGTCCGGTTTATTTTTTATTTTCGGAAAACCGGAGAAAGTATGCCATATTTTATAAAAAGCTGTTTCCTCTGAAATTTTCAGAATGTTTGTCAATGGGAAAGCTTTCAACCGCGCTTAAAATTTCTTCTTTTCCGGTTCATCGTGTAAAATCTCAAAAGATTTGTTTCCGTGGGCGTATTATTGACTTAATCTGTCCGCGAGGTTATCGGGCAAATTCTTCAGAGGCACATTTCTGTCAGGTGAACCTGTTAATGATTTGTTTTCCTTAAAGAATCCATGTAAATACGGAAAATAATCGGGAAGACGACAGGAAGCAATGAAAATTTTTTAAATACTTTTTGCTTGGTTACTATTTTATCCAAATCGCCGAGTACTCGCGCGCAGGGTTTTCAGGTTCCCTTCGGTAGCTTAAATAATCTTTGGAAGAATAAGTGTCCACGCCACTGGCGGAAAGATGTTCCGATCTTATTCCCGACGCCAGTAATCTTGATATGACATAACTTTCAAAATCAAAATGAATTTCCCTGTTTTCTTCCGTAAAAAAGCGTGAGTCGCTTATCGGAAACAGGTTTTTCATGTCTTCTTTGACTATAAAGCTTTTTTTCTGCAGACAAGGACC
The DNA here is from genome assembly GCA_949296785.1 of uncultured Alphaproteobacteria bacterium. Lineage (GTDB taxonomy): Bacteria > Pseudomonadota > Alphaproteobacteria > CASFRQ01 > SAAU01 > CASFRQ01. Next base: position 4,436 of record CASFRQ010000072.1, on the reverse strand, counting down.
GATGGCGGCGCGTATAGAGGAAAGATGCGCCCCTTCTTTAATCATGGTCAGAAGGGTTCTTTCCAAAATCCCTCCCAAAGCTCCTTTCCATCCGGCGTGCGCCGCCCCGATAATCCGGGCGTCGGGGTCCGCGAATAAAACAGGAGCACAATCCGCCGTTTTAATGGTTAAACACAATCCTTTTTCGGAGGTAACAAGGCCATCGGCTTCAAACATTTCCTCTTTTTCGGGAGAATGGTTTAACACAACGACTTCCGGTGAGTGGATTTGTTTTAATGTGATTGGATTTTCCAAGTCTTTGGAATCGTTTTTATTAAAAAAACCATGTCCAATGAAAGACAGAGAGGATAAAAGTTCAGATTTTATCATGTTTATTCCTTCTTTTTAGAGGTTTTTTTATAAGGCAACTCTGCCGTTTTTAACCCGTTTGCGGCGGATTAACCGGAGTCGGACTGTTTTTGCTCCGATGTTTTCGCTTTTTCTTCTCTTAATTCTTTTTGTTGTTGTCGCAATTCCTTCTTTTCCTGGTGTTTTTCTTTTAAATGCCGAATAGGATGCATTTTTCGCAATGCCGCGATTTTTGCACGTCTTGCGTCTCTTGTGTTAATCCATTTCAAAGTGGAGTAATAACCGAGCCATCCGCAAAAAATCGCCCAGGGAACACAACCCAACATCATGGCAATTCCCCAATCTTTCAAGAACAGCTTAAAGAAAAGAATGAAAGCCTCCCAAATGGAAACATCTTCTTTAAAGGGGGAAATAAAAGAATTGAATGCCTCATAACCTATCTGCTGGAACTGTCCCATTAAGATTTTTCCGGTGACAAAAAAAAGATAATAGGTCGGTGCTAAGGTAAAGACATTGGTTACCCATGTCCAAGCTAAGGCAATCGGCAGGTTAAAATCCCATTTAAAAAATTTTTTTGCAATCAGCCAGGTCATAAAAACCAAGTACATTTGAACACCGATAAGCGGCGTCATGGCCCATATAAGACCAACCAAAGACCCTCTAGCGGTATAGGAAGGCGGTTGGTTGCTTCTTAAAATAGGCACGAGAATTTTAAATTTCACGAGACGGACAAAACCATCCCAAAAAGATTTTGCTTTCCCCATTATACACCTTTTTTCTGCCTGAGAAAAATAACAATTGAATAAAGAACGAGCAAAGCGCCGAAAATAATCATCGGAACGCATAAAAGCTGTCCTGTGGTAAAATTTTTGTATACGAAGCCCAGATGGGCATCCGGTTCTCTAAAATACTCCAATCCAAATCTGAAAGTGCCGTAAAAAATAAAAAACAAGCCGGAGGTCAATCCTTTTATTTTTCTTGCCTGTTTTGAAAACCACCATATACTGTTTAAAAGACAAAAAAGGACAATTCCTTCCATTACAGCCTCATACAGCTGACTGGGATGGCGCGGCAGAAATCCTCCTGCCGGAAAACGAATGGCCCAGGGAACATTCTGTGTGACGCGCCCGAATAATTCGCCATTGATAAAATTGGCGAGCCTACCTAAAAACAGTCCTATAGGCGCCACACAGGCAACCATATCTCCGACTTCCAGCAAATTTATCTTCTTTTTCCAACAGAAGAGAACAAGAGCGAGAATCACGCCCAAAAGCCCGCCGTGAAAAGACATGCCCCCTTTCCAAAGAGCAAAGATTTCCGCGGGATACTCCTTGTACTAGGGCAGATTATAAAAAAGAACATATCCCAACCTTCCGCCGATAAGGATGCCCAACATTCCCCATAAAAGGAAATCGTCTATTTTCAGGACGGTAAAGACGGACTTTGAAAAGACGGACATTTTTCTTAAAAGAAACCACGCCCCCAGTATACCGAAAATGTAAGCCAGAGAATACCATCTGATGGCTAGGAATCCTAAATCCAAAGCAACAGGATCCAAATTTGGAAAGTCAAGGCCTTCGTGCATTTTTTCCAATCCTTCTTTTATTCTTTCTTAGCTTCTTTTTGGCTTTTTTTACGGCCGGTACCTGTTTTTTTTTCCTTTCTTGTTCCGGTTTCGGCTTTTTGTTGGCTTTTTTTCTCCTCACTGTCTTTTTCGTTTTCCGTTTTTTCTTTATCTGCGGAAAGGGAGGGACCGTTTTGCTTTTCTTCAGAAGAAACCGTGGACGGAACTGTCGGCCGGGCTTTCTTTTTGACTTGCTTTTTTCTGGAAAGTGTTTTGCCGGATAAAAGAAGTCCGATTTCATCCCCGGAAAGGGTTTCGTGTTCCACCAGCCCTTGAGCCAGCAGCTCCAACTCTTTTCTATTATCTGTCAGAATTTGCCGTGTTCTTTCATAGGCTTCCATAATCACATGTTTGATTTCTTCGTCTATTTGCAAAGCCGTATCATCGGCGATATTCTTTCTTTTGGCCAAGGAATAACCCAAGAAAACCTCTTCGTCCGGTTCATCATAAGAAATCGGACCAAGTTTGTCGCTCATTCCCCACTGAGTGACCATTCGGCGCGCTATCTTGGAGGCTACCTGGATATCGTTTGAAGCTCCCGTTGAAACATGTTCCTTTCCGAAGATAATCTCTTCCGCCACCCGGCCGCCGAATAAAATGCTCAATCGGGTTTTTAGAGCGGTTTGAGAAACGGAATATTTGTCTTTTTCCGGCAACTGCATCGTTACGCCCAGAGCCCTTCCTCTCGGGATAATTGTGACCTTATGCAAAGGATCCGCTTCCGGAAGATGAAGGGAACAGATGGCATGCCCCGCCTCATGATAAGCCGTCATTTTCTTTTCATCATCGTCCATGACCATGGAACGACGTTCCGAACCCATGAGAACTTTATCCTTCGCATCCTCCAGATCCTGCATTGTTACTTTTAACTGGTTGCGCCTGGCGGCCAGCAAAGCGCCTTCATTGACAAGGTTGGCCAGGTCCGCTCCCGAAAAACCCGGTGTTCCGCGCGCCAGAACGGAAATATCTACATCCGATGACAAAGGAACTTTTTTCGTATGAACCTTAAGAATTGCTTCTCTTCCTTTGACATCAGGGTTGGGGACGACGACTTGCCTGTCAAACCTTCCCGGACGCAAGAGAGCCGGATCCAGAACATCGGGTCTGTTTGTCGCCGCGATAAGGATGACGCCGGAATTTGTTTCAAAACCGTCCATTTCCACAAGGAGCTGGTTCAAAGTCTGTTCACGCTCATCGTTTCCGCCGCCAAGTCCTGCGCCTCTGTGCCGGCCGACAGCGTCTATCTCGTCAATAAAGACAATACAGGGAGCGTTTCTTTTCGCCTGTTCAAACATGTCTCGAACGCGGGAAGCGCCGACACCGACGAACATTTCAACGAAGTCGGAACCGGATATGGTAAAGAAAGGAACTTTCGCTTCGCCGGCAATAGCCTTCGCCAAAAGGGTTTTGCCTGTTCCCGGTGCTCCGACCAGCAGAACTCCTTTTGGGATTCTGCCGCCGAGTCTTTGGAATTTTGCCGGCTCTTTCAGATAGTCCACAATCTCGGTCAATTCCTCTTTTGCCTCGTCAATACCGGCGACATCTTGGAATGTTACCTGCCCTTGTCCGCCTAAAAGTCGGGCCCGAGACTTGCCAAAACTCATTGCTTTACCGTTACCGGCGGACATTTGCCTAACAAAGAAAACCCAAATGCCGATGAAGAGCAGTAACGGAAACCAGGAGATAAAGATATCCAACAAAAAAGAAGTTTCCTGTGTTAAAGGGACAGCGGAAATATCTGCTCCACCTTGTTCCAAAACAGGAAGAATATCCGCTTCTTGCGGCAGGTAGCTTTCAAAATTCCCTCCGTCTTTAAGGGTTCCGTAGGCCGCCCGTCCGCGGAATTGGATTTCTTTAATGTTTCCTTCCTTTGCTTTGCTTGAAAGCTCTGAAAAAGAAAGCTGTTGGGTTTTAGGGGTTGCTTTCGGCGTGTAAAAGAAATTCGCCGCCGCGACAAGGGCCAAAAATATCAGGACCCAAAAAAGAAAATTTTGTTTTGTTTTATTTTGTTTCGGCATCTTGCTTCCATCTTTCTTGTGTAAAATCAAAAGCGTTTAAGAAAACGCATTCAAACTTCCGACTCTCATTAAAATGAGGTTTTTCTTTGCTCCTGTCAAGGGAGGGGATGCTTAAAAGTGTTTTTTTGCCGTCTGCGCTGTAAAATGCGGGCCAACTTTTTTGAACTTCGGCAGGAATTCCTTTGACAATCGCTTTCTTTAAGGAAGAAACGACGGCTTTTTCTTCCGTTTTAACAAAGAACCTGTCCCAAAGAACGGCTTCCCCGGGGAAAAGAGCTTTTTCTTTTTCAATCCGGGCCGGCTCTTTGCAGATAAAAATCCCTTCCGGGCGGCGTAAAAACAGGCAACCGCCCAAGGTAGCTTTCTTCGGTAAAACGGATAATAGTTTCCCCGTTTTTTCCCAGGAAGGTGCGTATTTTTTCCCCCCAATCAGAAAGAAGAGACGG
>CASFRQ010000071.1 GCA_949296785.1 uncultured Alphaproteobacteria bacterium | reverse complement strand
TTTGATTTTTTCTTTTCTTTAAAAGGCTTGATAACGCTTAAAGGGATATTTATGTTTTCAACTTTTATGCCGTGTTTTGTTAAATCTTCCAACTTGTAAGTCAAAGAAATTAAATCATCAACAAAAATCGTTATTTCCAAAGACGGTTTAATTCTTTTCATCGCCGTCGTCAGTTGGTACAGATATCTCCACCCTCCGACGGAGGAACATTGATTTACGATCGCCAGTTTCATTTTATCTCCTCTTTATTTGATTTTTCTGACCGGACAGCCGACATACGTACCGGCGTGGTCTATATTGCGAATGACAACGCTTCCCGCGCCGATAATGACATCGTCGCAAATATGGACACCGTCTTTGACGACAGAGCCCGCGCCGAGAAAAACATTATCCCCGATTTTACATCTGCCGCAAACGGTGCAGTGAACGGAAATATGCGTGAAATGCCCGACAATACTCTCGTGCTCTATGGCCGCTTTTGTATTGATAATGCAACCGTTTCCTATTTTTGCCAAAGGACCTATATGGGCGCTATGCGCGATAAAATTCCCTTGTCCCAAAGACGCTGTCGGCGCAAGATAAGCGTCTTTTGAAACAATATTCGGGACATACGTATTTTCCTTAAAAAACTCTTTTCTTTTTAAGTTGTCCCCGACGGCGGGAAAAAGAACGCACGAGGGGGGAGGGGTACAAAGACAGTCAAAACCCATGATTTTTTCGCCTTCTTTGGCATTTTTATCGGCAAAGAGGATTTTGGTTTCCGGATTGTTAAATAAAAGGACATCCGCAACGGAACGGGCGTGTCCGCCGCATCCTTGAAGGCAAAAAGTTTTATCTGGCATTTTATCCTTTCCTGTTATCTGCCGGTGACAAAAGTTTTTTTATTAAAAAAGAGGAAAATTTCTTTTCCACAAAGTAATGAATAATCGTGGCTGTTATGCCTGTCCATAATACCCCCCCCATTAGGCATAAAAACCAGTTGCGGGTGAGGGGGTATAAATTCGCCATAATAACATAGCCGCCCACCCCGTGAACCACATAAATGGGGTAAGAAAGGGCGCAGATTGTTTTTACGATTTTTGTTTCCGACAAACGAAGGAAAAATTCTTTATTTTTAAAATAGTAAAGCAGGGAAAAAATGCCGAGGGCGTAACCGTAATTCAATAGAAGTTCTTGGTTTCCCCTGATATTAAAATAAAAGAACATCGCCGTGACGGCCGCTGCCGCCGTAAACTGCTTAAATGAAAAAAATCCGCGGCGCAGGTTTGAAAAGCAAACGCCCCAAAGAATATAAATCGTATAAAAGTAAAAGTTAAAAATATGCAGGCGGGTTAAAAAACATAAAACAGCCGAAAACAAAATAAAGTTTTCAAATTTTTCCAAAGGAAAGTATTTTGCGAAAAATGTCGCCGCAATCAGGAAAAAGACAAGACATTCCAAATACCAGCTGATGCCGTCAACACTGGGGGAGGAAGATGTAGCAAGAGGACGGAATAAAGAAGCGGTCCCCAGGATATCTTTCCCCGAATAGATGAAATGCCTGCCGTCGTCTTTGAAAAAGTACATGAGCAGAAGTGTTAAAATCAGTCCGCACCAGTAAACTGGATATAATTTAACGGCTTTTTTTATCAAAAAAGGAATCGGCTTTCGCGTTCTGTCAAATGAAGGCAGGAACAAAAACCCGCTGATAAGGAAAAACAAAGCGACGCCAAACGGTCCCAAATTCAGACGGAGCAACCCCATAAATCTGTTTAAAGCGTCATACCATCCGCTCGCGTAATCAACGGGCGGTGTCATGAATAAATCCTGAACCGTTTTATTTGTTCCCCAAAACAAAAAAACGGCGTGAGAGCAAAATACGCTGATTGTCGCCAAAAACCGGGCTAAATCCAAAAAATGCTCTTTCTTGTTTTCTTTAACGGGTGCTGGCATGTTTTTTCCGTGCTTTCCTTTTCTTTTAATTTCTGATTGCGAAATCCTACTGTTTTTAATACTTTCTTGACTTAATTTCCACCATAAAATCCGGATTGTTTTCCGCAACAAAATTTACGCCTGTTTTTCATAAAAGTCTCTTATTCTATCGCAAATATACCGGACATCTTCTTCGGTTAAGGCCGGGTAACTCGGCAAATTGATACCCCTTAAGGCGATATCCTCTGCGACGGGGTGTTTTTCGTACTTTTTGCCGTACATGGGCATGGTATGAATGGGGTAAAATGTTGGGCGCGTTTCTATGCCTTCTTGTTTTAAAAAGTCCCTCAGTTCTTCCCGTATCTGTTCGTTTTCAACCAAGACGGAACACATCCAGTAGGTATGGAAGACATTTTTATCCGTTTTGTGAAATTCTACCGGCAGGCTTTTTAAATGTTTTTGATACCATTGTGCAATATTTTGTTTTGCTTGAATGAACTTGCCCGCTTGTTCCAGCTGAGCCAATCCGATGGCCGCCTGGATATTCGTCATACGATAATTAAAGCCGATGACATCATGCCAATATTCACGGTATTTGGCCAGTCCTTGTCCTTTTAAATGCGTTAATTTTTCATAAAGATAATTGCTGTTTGTCAGACACATGCCGCCTTCGCCGCAGGTAATGGTTTTGTTGCCGAAAAAGGAAAAACAGGCGATATCGCCGAAGGAGCCGACTCTTTTTCCCTTATATTCGGAACCGATGGCTTCCGCGCAGTCTTCAATGACAAACAAATTATACTTTTGGGCGATTTTCATCAAAGCGTCCATATCGCACGGATGCCCGTATAAATGGACAACCATTAAAGCTTTTGTGTTCGGGGTGATTTTTGCTTCCACATCTTTCGGGTCCATTTGCCAAGTGTCTTTTAAACTGTCGCAAAAAACGACTTTCGCACCGACTTGAACAATCGGGTTGGCCGAAGCAATATAGGTAAAGGTCGGGCAAATAACTTCATCTCCTTTTCCGATACCCAAAGCCGTCAAAGCCAAATGAATGGCGACCGTTCCGTTGCAGACGCCTGTCCCGTGCCTGACGCCGATAAAATCGGCAAACTTTTTTTCAAATTCGTTGACAAATTTCCCTTTGGACGAAATCCAAGTCGTCTCCAAACATTCGTCAACATATTTCTTTTCATTACCTGTTAAACTCGGTTGATAAACATTATATTTCATTTTATACCTCTTTATCTTCGTAATATTTGATAATATCCTTCAAAGACTGCTTCAAAGACCAATATTTATTCCAGCCAAGGGAAGATAATTTAGAGTTATTACCGCAGACGGAGGGGAGGTCATGTTCTCTAAACTTATGAGGGTCAATAGAAAGAGCGGGGGAGATTTGGAGGAAAGAGGAGCAGATTTCAAT
>CASFRQ010000070.1 GCA_949296785.1 uncultured Alphaproteobacteria bacterium | reverse complement strand
TGTCCCATAACCGCCGCCACGGACAAAACGCCGACAAGAACGGCCGCGCCGGCTCTGACATAACGCAAGAGACTATATATTTTACTTTTCATCTTCCCCATCCGCAATTTGAAATACAGTATTCAACACCTCAAAAGGCCCGCTAACGGCAAAAGAGGAAAGAAAAATCACAACAGCCGACGATTGAAGAAACTTCCGTCAACTTTAAACCGTTGTCCGATTTCCCTTTTATTCCCTCTGACATAATCTTTCCAATCCGACAATCGGCATTGTATTTTTTAAAGGATACTCCAAGTCAAGCTTTTTTTTATCCTTTTTTGTAAAAAATTCCGAATAAATCACTTGTTTTATTTTAAAAATGATATATCCTTAAGTTGCGCTTATAAAGAATTTGAGGAAAGATGTTTTTTATCAAAAGCCGGCTGAAAAAACGGGAAATAAAAAGCAGGAAAGATAAAAACAGATTGTCTTCGGATACCTTTTTAAAGTATAAAAAGCAAGAGGTGCCGTTACGCGGGTTTTCTTAAAAATCTGAAAGATTTCTTAAAAATTCTAAGAAAAACACGGCAAAATACGGCTTCTTAAAATGTGCAGCTCCACTGTCAGAACATAATACGGGAAATATCCAAATGAAACATATTTTTTTGAAAAAAACCTTTTTCCTTCCTTTTCTCCTTTTCTCTTTTTTCCTGTTTTCACCGCAGGTAACAGCCCAAAACGCGGCAACGGATGCTCAAACAACGGAAGAGTTTTCTTCCGGCAGCAACCTTCAAACCACGAATGTCCCGCCAATTGAAACGAATGATTCCTATGTAAAAACAGAGGACAAAAAAGATACCGTTGAAAAAACAAATATGCCCGTCCCTTCCCTTTCCGGTACGCAAGCCGAGGAAAATGAAGAATCCGCAATGGCGGCAATTCCCTCTCTTGAAAAAATAGAAGCGTTTAAAACCGAGATGAAAGAGGAAATCCTTCAAATCACCGACAATCCCATTTTTTTGGAAACAGTTTATGTCTCATTTTTATCAACAATCCGTGAATATATAAAACAGATTTTCATGCAGCAACAGCAGGAATCGGAAGCATGGCAAGCAGAATCCCTTCTTTTAATGACGGAAAGCAATATGGACAACCTGACTTTAAAAGAAAAAGCAATTCAATGCTTCAGCGAAAACAAAGGCATCTTTTTGGAGGAAAAAGGTATTGATTCCTTGTCCGAAAAATGTGCTCTTCCTAATATGATGGCCTATATTAACAGCTTAAAAACCATTTTCGGAAAAGGGAATATTTCTCCGGAAGACGGTTATATTTTCGGTATGATAGCCGCTTTGAATGAAAATGTAAAAGACAGCTTGACCGCGACTCAGCAATTGGATGAGAGCGAGTCGGAATATTTAATGGCTTTTGCCCTTTCCCGTCAAAACAGACGGCAGGCAGTTGAACGGTTAAAAACCTGCCTTTACGGAAAAGACCCCGTACGCATCATAAAAGAAGACTTCTCCGCAGAACAGCAACAATGTCTGGATAATTATGAAAATGAGCTTATGGTTGAAATTTTCAAAGTCGCGCTTGATTTAAAAAAACTGGATGAAACGGCGCAAAAAATGATGCCTCAGTTGACGGATTTGCCTTTTTCTGAAAAATCTGCGGCAGAATAAACAATCTTTTGAATTAAAAATGCTTTCTTTACTTCAAGGAAAATAAAATGACCATAAAAATAGCTTACCAAGGCGTTGCCGGCGCCTATTCCCATATTGCCGCCAAAACGCTTTTTCCAAACGGAGAATACCTCGCCTGCGACACTTTTGAACAGGCTATGCAGCTCGTTCGGCAAAAACAAGCATCTTATGCCGTCATCCCGGTGGAAAACTCTACCGCCGGACGGGTCAGCGATGTCCATTTTCTGCTGCCTCAGACGGGACTATTTATTACCGGAGAGTTTTTTCTGAAAATAGAACATCAGTTGCTCGGCTTGCCCGAAGCGGAACTCAAAAACATTAAAACCGCTTATTCACATCCGCAGGCGCTGGCTCAAAGTCATGAGTTTTTAAAAGCAAACGGCATAGAACCGGTCTCTTACATAGACACGGCGAAATCCTGCGAATATATTTTATCGCAAGGGGACGAAACAAAAGCGTGCATCGCTTCCAAACTGGCCGGGGAAATGTACGGCTTAAAAATTCTGGCGCCGGATATCCAGACGATGCAAAACAACACGACTCGTTTTTTAATTATGGCGGAAAAGGAAAAAATTCCTGAAGATGACGGCGGGAAATTCATTACTTCCTTTATTTTTAAAGCCAAACATATTCCGGCGGCTTTATACAAAGCTTTGGGCGGTTTTGCCACCAACGGCATTAACCTGACAAAAATTGAAAGTTATCTTTTGGGCGGAAAATTTGTCGCGGCGCAGTTCTATGTGGAAATAGAATCTCACCCGAGCAGAAAAGCTTTTCAAAACGCCTTTGAGGAACTGGAGTATTTTTCCCAAAGTGTCCGCCTGCTCGGCACCTATCCCGCACATCCGTACAGAGACGAAAAATAATCGGAGAAATGACAATGAAGATTCAAAAATGTCTGCCCTTTTTTTTAGCCTTCTCGGCAATCTTTTTTATACCGGAAAAACTTTTTGCCGCGTCTCCCGCCCTCAACAAAATTCAGGCCGTTGGACAAGAGGCCGATAATCCGAAAGATAAGCTTTTTAAAGAAATAAGCAATGCCTCCGAACAAAAGGTTCCGGGAAAAGCATCACAGGAAGAGGAAAATAAAGAAATGTCCCATTCCCACCCGGCACAGACAGCTTCGGATTTAATGCCTTTTTTTAATAAACCGGTAACCAGGGAAAAAGGTCCGCAGGATTACCCGTTTCAACAAGAGTACTTTTATTTTCTTCTTTTCACGCAAATGCAGGAATCACTTAGAGAAGTGCTTGATTCGGAAAGCAGGGTCTCTTACCCCTCTTTCATTCTCTTTCCTTTTGTAAATACACATATGAATATGCAAACGTTGAAAGAAGATACCTTGGCTTGCCTTTTTTCACAGGATAAGCAGGAAACCGCTCTTCAAAATTTTTCCTTCAGAGTCTTTTACTGCGAAAATATATTAACGGCCGTTTATTCGGAAGCAATCAAAAATGCCGTTCAAACGCTTGATTCTTATTCCTTAGAAGATCCTGAGATGTCTCCTTATTTTCTTTCGGCTTTTATCTATGACCGCATCTGTTCGCAAATGCAAGAAAGCGGTTTGGATAAAAAATTCATTTCTTTTTTGATTAACATTTCGCTTTTCCGTTTGGATGAAAAAAAAGAGGTTGAAAAACTGACGACATGCTTATTTAAGGAAGAGAACATAAAAGCCGGACAGGATTTTTCAAAAGAACAGCAAAATTGTATTAACGCTTATTTGGAAAAACTGTACACAGAAACCGTAAAAACCTATTACGAATTTCAAAATATGCAGGGAAACAATCCTTTTTCATCCGACAAAGAGATACAAGAAGAACTAAGAGAGGAAAACACGCCTGC
>CASFRQ010000069.1 GCA_949296785.1 uncultured Alphaproteobacteria bacterium | reverse complement strand
TCGGCGGGTTAGCCGGTTATAATATGGCCATGGAAAAAATAAGAACGAATAAGGTTGTGGAAGAAATACAGTTAATCATGTCTGCTTTAGACGGCTTTAATCCGGGTTCCGGCAATAAAATACCCAATTTAAATTATAAAAGTTATGTGGATACCTCTTCTGCCCTGACAGAAGCAGTAAGCACTACCGGTGGCATCCTTGGAAATATAGGAAGCGGTTGGAATGTAAGGTATACTTTTTATATAGATTTTAAAAATATTTCTAAAGAACTCTGTTTTGCGCTCATAACCGGATTAAATGACGGAACTAATGCTATTAAAATTAATAAAATAGAAGCGGCTTATGCGCTTCAACAAATTTAGATTCAGAAGAAGCCAGGAACATATGTAATAAAGCTTCATCTTCAGATAACGGCGTATCCGTTGAGTTTTTCTTGGGCTCTATTTAGAAAAATATGAAAAAACATAATTTAAAGAACTGTTAAAAAAAGTATCTATTTTATCAAATCAAAATCAAGGAATGCTTCCTTCCTTTATCTTCTTTTATTCAAAAAACGACGTAATAAATAATCCGGCAACTCTATACCCCCCTTTCCGTCACAAAACAACAGGAATACAGAAACAATCAGCCTATTTTGTCCGACTGTGTTTTACATTTTCATTATTTTTTGCAGCAGTTCATCCAAATGTTCAACATTTTCAAAATGAATAATTAAATCGCCGGCTTTCCCTTCCCAACTGATTAGAACAGGCGTTTTCAAAACTCTGGATAAATCCTCTTCCAAAGACAGGATATCCGTAGGTTTATCTTGAGAAGGCACAACTTTTAACCGCGTTCCCCGAGTCTTTTTTTCTTTAGGAGAAAGTTTTTCCTGAACCAGCTTTTCTGTCTGGCGGACATTCAACCCTTTTTGAATAACTTTTTGAGCCAATTCCACCGCATCCGGCGCAGATAGAAGAGCGCGGGCATGTCCGGCAGACAAATTCCCTTTGACAACTTCCTCTTTAATTTCTTCCGGCAAATCAAGAAGGCGAATCATATTCGCAATATGGCTTCGGCTTTTTCCGACAACTTTTGCTAACTGTTCTTGCGTATGTGCAAACTCTTTCATTAAACGGGCATACGCCTGAGCCTCCTCCAAAGGATTAAGATTTTCTCGTTGCAAATTTTCAATCAGAGCGACTTCCAAAGAATCTTTATCCGAAAAATCTTTAATTAAAACAGGAACTTCTGTCAATCCCGCCTGCAAAGAGGCCCGATAACGCCTTTCTCCGGCGATAATTTCAAAATTCTCTGTGTCATCGGGACAGCGCCTGACAAGAAGTGGTTGTAAAACGCCTTTTTGAGAAATGGAATTGATTAGGTCTTGCAAGGAGTCTTTTGAAAAATTCCGCCTCGGTTGAAAAGGCCCTGCCCGAAGCAAATCAATACTCACATATTCAATTCTGTCCGCTTCGTCTCCTGTAAATCCCGATCTATCTAAACTTACCTCCTCCCCTAACAAAGCGGATAAACCTTTTCCCAAGCCAATCTTTTTATCTTTCATCAAAAAGCTCCTTTTTCTCTTTTTAAAAATTCCGAAGCCAACCGAATATACGCTTGAGCTCCCGTACTTTTCCAATCGTAAAGCAAAACAGGCTTCCCATGGGAAGGGGCCTCCGGAATTCTCACATTTCTCGGAATAACGGTATCATAAACCCTGTTCCCGAAAAAACGTCGGACATCTTCCGCAACGGAAGCCGACAAACGGCTACGCGTGTCAAACATAGTTAAAACCAACCCGTTCACCTGAAGGACTGGATTAAAATTTTTCCGTACACGTTCAACAGTCTTGACCAAATCGGCAACACCTTCCAAAGCCAGATATTCACACTGAATAGGTATCAAAATATATTGAGCGGCAACCAAGGCATTAACAGTCAAAAGCCCGACTGCCGGAGGACAATCTATAAAAATATAATCATAATGAAGTGCTTCGCTTGCCAAAACATTTTTCAATTCAAACTGAGGCTTTTCTTTTTGTCCCAATTCCATATCCACCCCGCCAAGTTCTATAGAAGAAGGCAAAACCTCTAATGAAGGAACATTCGTCGGAAGAACGCTTTCAGACAATCGGCTTTCTCCGGTTAAAACAGTGTAAGAACTGTTCCCTTTTACCGTCCGTTTTAAGCCAAAGCTGATTGTGGCATTTCCCTGAGAATCCAAGTCAATTAAAAGGACTTTTTTATCCAAAGCCGCTAAAGCCGTTGCTAAATTAACAGCTGTCGTTGTTTTCCCGACGCCGCCTTTTTGATTGGCTATCGCAATAATTTTAGGCCTTTGCAGATTCATTTTTTATCTCCGATATTTTTAAAATAACACCGTTTTCATAGAGTGAACTTGGAAATTCTTTAATATTCATGCAATATTTTTTTTGAGCTTCTTCAATTTCTTTCATACTCTTTTCTCCTTTCAAAAAAAGACAGACAGAATCTTCTTTTAAAAAAGGAAAAGAATAATCAAGCAAACTTTCTAAAGGAGCCAATGCTCTGGCAGTAATAATATCCGCCTTTAAATCTTTTATTTGTTCAATGCGTTTACGATGGATAGTAACTTGAATATTACAAACGCGAGCGACTTCTTGTAAAAAAGCAGCTTTTCTTAAATCGCTTTCAATCAGATGGACTTCTATTTTTTCCTTCTTCTCTTTACTTGTCTGATCCAAAAGCGCCAAAATCATTCCAGGAAAACCGGCACCGCTGCCTAAATCCACCAGAACTCGGGCTTGAGAAGGAATAAAAGGATAAAGCTGAGCCGAATCGGCAAAGTGTCTTTTTTCAATGTCGTCTAAAGTAGAAGAACCCACTAAATTAATTTTTTTCTGCCATTTTATAAGAAGAGCTTTATATTCTTCTAATTTCTTTTGAACCGAAAAATGCATTGCAAAAAAGTCCTTTTTGTTTCACATGAAACATTTTTAAGACAAAAAAATAAGAATGTCTATCACTTTTTAAATGTTTCACATGAAACATTTTTAAGATTTTGAAATACTTATATATTTAAAAATAACTTCAACTGATATAAACGTACCTTTTAGAATACCGTTTTTTTATTTAATTTTTTGGTTTAACCGATACGAATGTATTTTTATTTGAATCTTGTTTTTGATTTAATTTTTTCAAATCGCGGATTCCCTCCCTTTATTTTTTCCGCATTTTGCCCGGTCTGCATCAAATTTGTCCTTCAGGGAAATCTGCAGAAGCGTATTGAGCATATTTTTTAAGTTTTCAGAATGTTTGTCGGTACAGATAATCTGATAATAACGGCCGTTTTAATAATGTTTGCAAATTGCATTGGTTTCTGTCGTAATAAAAAATTCCTGATCCGACAGTTCATAAAAGCTCTAAAAAGATATATTCGTGTCAGTTGAGCCTAAAAATAAAGTTTTTGAGCTAATGAACTTTCTTTCAAAACTTTGTTTTTTTGGAAATAATGATAAGCGGAAAATCCTCTTTCATCTTCCATTTTTATATCCGCCCCTTCTAAAAGGAGGATTTCAATAACTTCCGGGTTAATAGTTTCTCTTGCTGCAAACATCAAAGCAGTCTTTTTCTTTTTATCAATTCCGTTAACAGGACAACCAGCCTTAATTAAAACAGAAACAACTTCAGAGGAAGAGTTTTCTACACAAGCCTCCATCAAAGCATTTCTTCCGGTTTTATCCACAGAATCAACAGGAACGCCTTTTTCTAAAAGATACAAAATAACTTCAGCCGAATTCCCGGCAGCGGCATACATCAAAACAGTTTTATTTTCTCTATCAACTGCCCCTAAGTCAGCACCATTTTCCACCATCTTTTGAATAACGGACAAAGGACGACCTCTTTTCAAAGCGTACATAAAAAGTGTCTCACCATCTCCATCTTGCTCCACCGCATTTATATTTACGCCAAGAGCCAAAGCTTTTTCTACTTCCGGCAAAGCTCCAAAGATAACTTGTTTTTCCAAACGCGACCAAGCGTTAGCCACAACAGGCGATAAAAAAATTAAAAAGAAAATAAAAACGGCAACTCTTTTCATAATTATTCCCTAAAAAAAACCTCCCTTAACCCATAAGGAAAAGAGAGGCTCTTAAATAAAAAGTTTTCTAAAAAGCCTCATTCAAAGCTTTTGTCAGATTATCCTTCAATCCTTCTTTAATATCTTTATTTAAAAGGAGAACTTCTTCCATTCTAACAGGAAATTCTTTCATTAAACCGGCGGAAGAATACGGATCGCCGATTTCCTGCAAAAATTCCTTAATTTCTTCACCCTGAATTTTTTCTTCCAAAACTTTTTTATCTTTATCAACAACAACCGAAAAAGTTTCCGTTTCTTCACCGGGCATACGCAACTGAACTTTTCTGGACACTGTACCTGTCTCATCCCAAACTTCATGAATTTTAATTTCCGTATCCCCCATAACCATCATAAAATTTTGGGACTTAGGCTCTCCCTTATCAGAAAACTTCAAAAGCCGTTTAATGTTTCGAATCTCATCCTCTTTTGAATTAAAAGAGTTCATAACGGAATCCAATCTGTCCGCCCCAATAAAATTTAATTCGGTCTTCACAACAGCTTTCATTGGCCGTTGGATGGAAGAATCCACTTCCTCACAAACCAGTTGTTTTGCATCGTCATATTTTTGAGTGACAAGAACCTTTTGAATCAAGATATTATTTTCCATTTCTCCCTGAACCTGAATTTGGCGAAGGGAGCGTCCGTTTTCATCCGTTACTTTTGAAACTTGATACATTTTATCTGCCATGATTATTTCCTCGCTGTTAATAAATCCTTTATAATAGGGATTGTAACCGATATTAAAAAAAGTTTCAATTTTCTTTTTAAAAAAAAGCCTTTTCTTTATGAAAAGGCTTTTTAAGTCAAAAAGCTGACATTTTATCTTGAATTCCCTTTATCCAAAGGAACTATCACAGCAACCGTTCCTTTTGTCGCCACATGGGTATTCCCACATCCTCCTGCACCTGTATGAGGCTCCGTTTGAAC
>CASFRQ010000068.1 GCA_949296785.1 uncultured Alphaproteobacteria bacterium | reverse complement strand
CCTTTCTCCGACAAAACCTTCGTGATCGCCGCCGTTAATGTCGTCTTCCCGTGGTCTACGTGACCAATCGTCCCCACGTTGCAGTGCGGCTTCGTCCGCTCGTACTTTCCCTTTGCCATCTCTCATATCCTCATTATAAAAAAGTTGGTTAAAACTAATAAAAACCCTACCCTAAAAAATGGAGCGGGTGAAGGGAATCGAACCCTCGTGACCAGCTTGGAAGGCTGGGGCTCTACCATTGAGCTACACCCGCATACATCCTTAAAAGCTGGTGGAAGGGGAAGGATTCGAACCTTCGTAGACAAAAGTCGGCAGATTTACAGTCTGCTGCCATTAACCACTCGGCCACCCTTCCATCAATTAAGGACTCCTTCAAATATCAGATTTTTTTTCAACTTGTCAAGGGGGAAAGAAGAGTTTATACTTCTAAAAAAAAGAAAAAAACATTAACTCATTGAAAATAAAGGAAAATAATAATGAAAAAAAATACAGCCCCAGCAGATGGAAACTTTTGGCTGTACGGCATTCATGCCGTCAAAGAAGCTCTTGAGAATCCCCGCCGTGAAATCAGAGAATTTTGGGTAACGATGGAAGGCTTGAAATCTCTGCAATTGGAAAAATCTTTCCTTCCTTTAAAGCCGCGAATCGCGCAAAGACAGGAAATTGACCGTCTGTTACCTTCAGGTTCCATCCATCAGGGCGTTGCTTTAAAAACAAAGCCGTTATCACAACCGACTTTAGATGAACTCATTGAAAAAGAAACGAAAAAAGAAAAATCCTGCCTTCTTATTTTGGACCAGGTAACCGACCCGCACAATGTCGGAGCAATCTTAAGGTCGGCGGCGGCGTTCGGTTGCAGCGCCGTCATCCTGCCCGCCTCCGGGACACCTTCCGAATCGGGAGCTTTGGCAAAAAGCGCCTGCGGCGCTCTGGAAACCGTTCCATTTCTTCATGTCATAAATTTGCAAAGAACCATGGAAAAGCTTCAAAAAGCCGGGTTCTGGTGCGTCGGGCTGGATGGAAAAGCCGAGCAGACTCTCAGTCAAATAACCTTGCCGGACAAAACGGTTTTTGTCCTTGGTTCGGAAGGGGACGGTTTGCGGCGGCTGACTTTAGAAAGCTGTGATTTTCTAATCAAATTTCCCATCAGCCCGAAGATGGAAAGCCTGAATGTTTCCAATGCGGCCGTTCTGGCTCTTTATGAATTCAACAGAATACATCAAGTAAATTTGTCTTGACTTTCCATGTCTTCCTTTTAAAACTGACATATCATCTGGTCAAAAAATAAAAACAAAGAAGGGTTTCTTTTATCCATGAAGCGCCGACAAAAAACATTTTCCCTTTATTACAGACTTCAGCGCCGGAGGTTTTGCCGCGTCAAACAACGTTGCCGACAGTTTTTTCCAAAACAGAAATTTAATTTGCCGTTTTTTAATAAAACTTTCAGAATTATTTTGGGCGCTTGTTTTATCGGAACGCTCATCGCAGCTTTTATAACACCTTCTTCCGAAGATTTTATCAGATATATCCCTGTCGTCCAACAAGATGCCACGGATCAGGAGAGCATTGACACGGATGAAAGCCAGACTTCCGTCAGAGATGAAGAAACAGAAGAAAGCAGCAGTGAAGACAGTTCCGACGACTCCTTTTCGGACAAAGAGCAAGAACCCGAAAAAATGCCTCTGAAAGAAACGGATAGCGCCGCTTTTCCTTCAGATGAAGAAGAAAGTAAAGAAGACGGCCTCCCTCTTTTACCGGAAACGGAGGATGAAGAAGAAACAGAAGCCCCGCAAGAAAAAGATGACTCGTTGATGGAGGGAGAATTATCTTCCTTTTTTGACGACCTTTTAAAAGAAGGGGAAGTGACGACTTTGGAAATCACCTTGAAAAAAGGTGAAAATCTATCCTCTCTTTTAAAAAGGGGAGGCGATCTTTCCCTCGCAGAATCTTTGGAAGTGGCAAAAGCTTTAAATCATGTTGTACAAACCCGGACTTTAAGACCGGGACAGAAATTTCTCCTTTTTCTGCTAAAAGAAAAAGGATTCCAAGGACTCTTAATGGAAACAAGGGACGGATTGCTTGTTTCCGTCCGCCGAAATCCGGCGGATGGCTCCTTTGCGGCATATACAAAAGAAGGAAAACTGGAAGTCAAGCAAATCCGCCTTGAAGGAAAAGTTGAAGGAAGCCTCAGCGCCTCTTTGAAAAAAATAGGCGCCCCTGCGGACTTGGCCGGCGCTGTAACACGGGCTTTTGACGGTTCTTTGAATATGAGAACGGATTTGCCGGCCGGCGCGCCTTTTCAAATCGTTTACGAACAGAAAAAAACGCAAACCGGCAGGCAAATTGGCGATAATAAACTGTTATTTGTTTCTTTAAAAACAAAAATCGGAACGAAACAGCTTTACTACTTTACGGATTCAAAAGGGCGAAGCGCTTATTTCAACGAAGAAGGAGAAACCGGCAAGCAGGACCTTATGACCCGCCCGTTGGGAAGAGGACGAATCTCCTCCCCGTTCGGAATGAGAAAACATCCGATTCTCGGATACCAGATAAAACATTCCGGCGTGGACTTTCCAAAACCAAAAGGAACCCCCGTCCCTGCCGGCGGAGACGGCGTCATCGTCAGAATGGGGCGACGAGGCGCCTACGGAAAGCATATTCAAATAAAACATAACAATACTTACTCTACTTTATATGCTCACTTAAACGCCTATAATAAAAAATTGAAAGTCGGTTCCAGAGTTAAAAAAGGAGACATCATCGCTTATGTCGGTTCCACAGGTCGTTCCACGGGACCTCATCTGCATTATGAAGTCATTAAAAACGGTGTCAGAGTTCAGCCGTTGAACAGACATACATTAGCCGGGAGAAAATTAAAAGGACAGGATTTAAAAAATTTCATTGTATTGGCAAAAAAAGTAAATCCGGACTTTTCTTATAAAAAATCATTAAAAAAACAAAGTAGTAAAAAGGTTTCGGCCAAGTCCTCCTCTTCCAAAAATAAAAAAGCAGCCGTCAAAGCTACTACAATCAAAAAAGAAAACAGAAAGACAATACCCCCAAAACCTGTGAAAAAACCGTCTCTTAAACAAAACAAAGGCGTCGCAAAACAGGTTTCTCAACCACCTATCCCGATAAAAAAACCGACAGGCAAGTCCTAACTGAAAAAAGGAAATACCTTTAACCAACCGCCTTTTTTAATAAAAACTCAAGAGAAAATTGCTTGACGATAAAAATTTGTCTTTTGATATAAAGGCAGTCTTTCTTTATCTTGAAAACTTTTCAAGATTCCAAAAGGGGAGACAGAGGGAAAGGCCGCAGAAAT
>CASFRQ010000067.1 GCA_949296785.1 uncultured Alphaproteobacteria bacterium | reverse complement strand
CAGCCAAAGCCCAAGCGATTGAACGTGTCGGCTCAACAGACGGCGACCAACCCGAAAGCGGCGACCAAGTCTTGAGCTTGCGTGATACAATGCAATTCACCAAGCGGCTTGACCTTTGCGAAAGATTGTCAGTTGCCTTCATTATAATTGCCAGCAGAGTTACGTTACCGTAGTCTTTTTCTGAAATAATATATCCTTTGGCAGAAGACCAACGGATTTCATGACCGTTGTTATAAAAAATAACTCATTGATTTATAACGATATTTTTTATCATTCCAACTTTTTTATTTTTTTATTCCAACTTTTAAAGGTTAGGATAAAAATATACAAAAACAAAATAGACAACTCTTAATATATTTTTCTACCCGCACATATCCATCCAAAGCCTGTAATAAACATTCAGATGACGAGCTGTTTGTTCCGTATCTTTACGGCTGGGAAGAAGCGGCTCATACACGGCACAAAAGTCAGTCCCGGTACTGCAGCTTGTCAATATCAGTATGCTCAACATCCACAGCAATTTTGTTTTTACGGATACAACCTTCAAGCTTATCTCCCTTTTCATCATCTTTCCCCGCCTTTTTGCCCATCAGGTAAAAGGCAAGGGCGCCAAAGAAAGCCCCCAGCGCCCCCGCTATAAAATATCCCGCCCCGTTCATCATAAAACGCCCGGCATTCTTATCCGCCGATAAGACCGGCCAGAAAAGACACAATCGCTTCCTGCGTGGCCGCGTCCATCGTCATCCCGATAGTCGCCACAATACCCGCCAACACAAACGCGATGATTTTCTTTTTGTTCGCTTTCAAAAATGCCATTAACCTTTCTTTCATTGTTTTCTCCTTTCTTGGTTAAATATAAAAAACCGCCCTGTTAAGGACGGTTATAAAAAAAGGAAGGTGTTAATACCTTCCTTTTATTGGTTTTAGATGTCCAGTCGTAACTTACCCTAATGCTAAGATAGCAACAATTAAAGAAACAACTGTCAAAACTCCTCCCCAAAACTCTATTCGCGTTGGTTGGGTTGCCGTTTTTTCCAATAAAATACGAGTGTCTGTCCGCAACCTCTCAATTTCAGTTTCGGCATTTTTTAATTGTAGCTCTAATTTTACAATTTGCATTTCCATCTCCTTTATATTATCAGAATCTTCGGCATTCTGCAACAGTCGTTTTATTTCTTGTAGCTTCTTGTTCATCTCTCCTACATCCCCGCCAAACGCATCCCGACAGACAGCTCTTTGTCCTCATAGGGTTGTATGCCGTTCTCGTGCCAAATAATAGCCTTTATCAGTTTCTGCATTGTTTCCCTGTCCGTCAGACAAAGCTTCTCCTGCGCCTTAAATCCCGTCCTTTGGCATACATCTTTGATATAGCTTTCCGTGTCGTTCTCTTTTGCCGGCGCATACCGGCGGATTATCTCTTCAACCGTCTGAAGCCCGTGTTTTCTTTGATAGTTCAGCAACAGAACGCATAAAGCCCTTATCCCCCATTTTGCTTCCTTAAAAACGCAAAAGGACGACTCCAAAGCCGTCCTTTCCCCGTCCATCCCTTCCCAGTTTTCTCCTTTGCGGATATTCCCGGGATTGCAGTTGCGTATCCCTCTCGTCATTTTATCCACCCTTTCAAAAACTCCAGCGCCAGCATTAAAAAGCCGCCGATGCCGACCGCTTTCCAAAAAGCCTTATCGTGCCTTTCCACTTTACGCACCAATCCTTCTCGTCCGCCGCGACCGTATAAAACGATGTCATGTTCATTGACTTTTATGATTGTACTGTCCATTAAAGTTGTCACATGTTCCAAGTTGGCTTTAATTTCACTTGTTCTTTCATCAATACGGGCCAAAAGTTCCGCGAATTCTTCTTTTTCTTTTTTGGTCGTCATAAAAGTTTCTCCTCTTTAATTTAGATATTTTCTTCCGGCAGTATCGTTTTGACCTTTACCGTTTTTTGGCCGTCAGCCCCTGTAACCGGCGCCTCGCTCACTATCCCTGTCAGTGTCCCGGAGGCAAAATTATTCCCCCGATACCTTTCCGCTTTGTAGGCGTAGGCGCTCGTCTCTTCCTGCCGGTCTATGAACAATTGCGTATTGTCTGAAACTTTGTTCACACACACAAACCGCATATTCGTTGAAAAGAAAAGTCTGTCATTCGTCGCCGCCTTCGTAAAGGCGGGCAAAGGCAACCCCAAATCCACCTCCTGAATGTCCATAATGTCCATCCCGTTGTTGTATTTGAAGGTGCGAATGCTTCCGTCCGCGTGCCATAAAACAAGCGTCCCGTCCAATGTCATATCACAAAAGACAACTTGCTTGTTAATCACCGGCTGCATCGCCGACGGATATAACGCGTCCCCTTCCGGCGCGCTCGTGTCATCGTTTAGGCGAACCACATTCACCACCGCCGTTCTCGTGTCTATCACCAATAAATATTTGTCATCCGGCGTGATGAACATCTTGTTATAATTGCCATCAAAATCAAAAGGCAGGCTTTTTTCCGTCATCGTAACGCTTTGTGTTTCATCATCAAAAACACACATATAAAAGTGATCATCAAAATACATACAAAAACCGAAATTACCGCTTCCAAGGCAAACAGGATTGTCGTCGCCGGCCATTGCGGAACCGCTCTTTGTGTACGCCGTATAGGTGCCATCCGCCGCGAACTTCCCGCCGGCGCCATAGGTATTCAAAAAATACCCCGCGTTGTTAAAGCATCCCTTATAGTTTGTATTCCCCGTCGCCGTCCACACCGTATTGTCCGGATACAGGTTTAATCGGGTGATTTTCCCTTCATATGACGAATATGCCGGTTGCCCGTGTATCAAGCCAAAAAAACAAGTCTGAGAGCTTCCTGTCTGTTCCGGCAGAGTTCCCGTTTCCACCAGCCCCTGCGCCGCTGTGTGCTGCCATATCTTTTCAGTATTATAATTATACAGGTTCCCGTCGTTGTCCGCCAAAAAATACCCAACCGGAACGGCGGCCGACCCCAGCTTCGGACTTGAATAATCTTCCAATACATTTAAGTCATCGTCCACTTTTGAAAAGCCTATCCTTTGTCCGCTAGTATTTGTTGACCGCACCGCCACAAAATCGCCCTCCGTTCCGCCCGCCATAACATAATCTGAAATATAACTTTTTAAAACGGATACGGTTTGCCCCGTCCATTTGACCGCACAATAGGGACTCCCCCCGCTCGCTATATAATACGCCTTGTCCTGCCTTACGAAAATGTCCATTGAACTGGCAAAGATCGACGACGCCCAATCATTTGAAGTGTAAACCGGATTCAAAGGGTCGCTTATATCAACCCATCCTTCTTGTGTTAAAACAATATCCCCCATCACCGCCGGGAAGTCCCCGTAAGAACCTAAATTCTTCACATAGGCAGCGCTTAATCCCGTTATTTCATACAGCTTCCAACTTTGCTTCGTATTACAATAGGCATACGCCCCTTTCACAAAACAAAAGCCGTTATATAAATCGCTGTTTGCGTTTAATTCAAAGACAACTTCCTCAAACCCTGTCACTTCCCCGCTTTCGTCATAGCTGGCTTTATACAGTTTTGCAAAGGTATTGGCTTTTACAAAAACATACTGCCCGTTTCCCGATACCAGCGTATTCGTATCACTATCTTTCTCGCCGTTCGTCTGCGTCTCAATGGACAGGGTTGTTTCAATATACCCCAGCTCGTCATCTTTTTTGCAATAAACGAACTTATCCGGCGTCCCAGACACAAACTTTAAAATTCCCCCGTTCGGAAACTCCGCTCTTACATAAAAGCCGTTTTCAGACACCAAACGAAACCTTTCCCCGTTTCTGATGTAAACGCCGTTTCTTAAAACCGCCCGCATCCCGTCCGCGCTTAAGAAAGGACAGCTGTCCGAACTTGAAGAAGCTGCAAAACTCTGATAACATTGCCCCTCCTGCGCCACATTCTTGTTCAGTAATACTTTGTCTCCTTCCGCGGCGTCTTTCGTATCATATGTGCATACCGCCTCCACCTCATCCCCGCCGGAGCCGCCTTTTCCTCCGAATGTCTGTAATTGTATTCCCATCTTAAATACTCCATAATCTTAAGGTAATTGTTATATCTTGTTCCGGAATGTTTTCCGTTTCAAATGTTACGGCGCCGTTTTGAGTTTCGGATATGAATAACCCGCTGGAAGACACCGCCTGCACATTCTCTTTATTTGTCGGGACCGGTAACCCCATGTCTATTTTCCGTCCTTGAATAATCGCCTCGTTTTGAATTGTCTGTCTTTTTTCTTCCGACCAACTGTTATGGGCCAAAACAACATTGATTTCCTCATACATCAATCCGGAAACCTGTCCCGCATATTTTTTTAACTGCTCTTCCAAGTTTTTTTCAAGAGCCCATAAACTATCCTGCGCCTCAGCCAGTTGTTCGGCAATCACATTCGTGTCCATATTGGAAATCGCTATGGAATTATTGGCTACCTGAATAAACAAAGGAAGTCTGATATGCTTTGGCCAAGCTTCCTCTCCCCCGTCTGCTGAAATGGATGCCGTATTTTGAACATCAAATACCTGAGACCAAAATTCTCGTGTAGAACCGGAAGCATAGGTTGCTCCTCCCATATAACTGTTTGCATCCGGCCGAATATAGCCATTGTTTGAACTTACTTTTAAAATATGAGAATGTGCCTTGTTTTGGTCGTTATACAAAGCTCCCAAATCCGCCGCATCAGAAACAGAAGAAACGAACTTCACAATCTTTGGAAGCCGAATATGACCATTCAGTTCGTCAATAAAAAATTTACCGCATTGACCATATTCGGATAAAATTTCTTCATATTCGTTATCACTGTCCACTGTCTTAATCTGACCTGTCTGTTTGCGTGAGACCGCTTCTTGCCAAAACTCCGGGAAAAGGGTTTTGCAATGCGTAATCGTCTCCCCCGTCCATAACGGATACGCTCCTGCCGGCGCTTTTGAAGAGGCAGAATAAAACACATCAAAAATTCCATGCCCCGTATTTTGTTTTAAATCGTTTAAGCTTTCCTGTATCTCACTAAACGCTTCTGACACCTGGACGGCGTATTGTTTAATAGCGGAAAAGTTTTCATTGACTTCCCTTGCTACGGCCGCCGTCCCTCCCGAAAAAATATTCGGAATAATTAAATTTAAATCCGCGCTCATTGTTCCTCCTCGTTATTCAATAAAGGTTCTAAAAAAATATTTGAAAACAAAGGAACCGTCTTTCCGTCGTAAAGCCCCCGCATTAAAACGGAGGGAAGTCTTTTGTTTCTCAAATATGCCTGATTTATGGCAGAAACATTATTATTTGTTAAGATATTCGCCAATGGCGCGTATCCTCTTTTCAACCCCACTCCTGCCAAATCCTCAGCCACTCCCAGTGGAGCGCCTAACAATCCCTTGTTTGCCGTGCTTCTGATGTAATCCCATACGCCGCTTAATCCTTCCCTCTGCATTCTCTGAAGCTCTGCCGTCCGGCTTTGCCTTAAAATCTCATTGAATGTCCGCATACGCCGTATTTCATCCTCCGCTAACCTGATTAACTCTCCAGCTCTTTGTTCACCTAAGGCAATTTTTAATTTATCTCGTGTGTTTTTCGGCAGAATTTTTCCCAACCCTCTGGTTTCATTTTCAAAATTGCCGACCATATTCAGAACCTTGTCTCTGACGCCCACTGCCAAAGAAGCTTTCTCTGCCTCACTCATCGGCGTAACCATTGCCCTAAAATCATCTACTGAAACATTTGGGTTAAAAATACTGTCTTGTCCAACAGATTGCGCTTCTTTCAATAAATAAGCGTCTCTGTACATTCCTCTGGCTGTTTTAAAATCCGGTAAAACATCATCCATCACCTTCGCCAGTTCCTTTTGCGCTGTTCTGGAAGCATACCCCACTCCGGAAGTCATGTCTCTTCCTGCCTCGGAAAGGTACTTGTACGCCTCGTTCAACACTCTGAAATCCGTGTCCGGCAAATCCGCTAATGAGGCGTTACTATTCTTGACTTTTCTAATCGCCGAAGAAACCATTTTATTTTTGTTGACAAGCCTTCTTATTTTTGATATATATGTAGTTGGTAAGGTTGATTGGGATGGGTCGTTCACAGTTTGACCAATCGCCTTGGGATAGGTAGACGGCTGCCACGTCCCCTCTTTTATGGAGTTTTTGATATAATTTTTTCCTTTTTTATCAAATCTGGCTATTTTTGTTTTTATTTCCCCTCCCTTTTGTACAATCATATCCCATAAATCGTTTCCTAATTCACTTCTGTATTTTTTTATAAAATATTCTTTTAAATTTCCGTCTTCCATGAAAGAAACCAAAATATCCGGATGATGATAAGTATCTTTAAAAGTCTGAATGAATTCTTCTCTTGTCTGGTCTTTTAATAAATGTCCATAATCTCTTTTACCGTTCTCAATTCTAAATCTAAAATTAGGGTTTGTTTTATATTCATTTCTTACAATACTTTTAAGAATTGAGACATATTCTTCCGGTTGGTATTTTTTTAAACTTTTTACTTCTTCCGGTGTTAAAGAATCTAAAAAATTTTTAATTTCAACATCTTCCACATCCCCGACCTCATCCAATTGTTGGTAAAGTTTTTTTGCCGGTGCATTATATTTTTCTTCTATTTCTGCAATATTCTGAGAACCTTTTTTCAATCCTAATGTCTTGTTTACCTGCCCTCTAATTCTGTCGGGCGCCGTTTCGGACAACTCACGAGCGCTTTTCGTTAAAATCTCTCTTGCCTGACCGCTTCCCGCTACCAGTTTCTGCGCTAAAAGCACTCCCCTGTCGTCCAGATTTTCAATCAGGGAACGCCCATTGGATAAAGAAGCCTGCACCGCTTGCTCAAAGCTTTCCTCCCCCAATTCTCTTTTTAAAGCCCTCATTGTCTTTTGTAAAGACAAGGCTTCCTTCCCGTATCTGGCTCTTGTATAAACATCGCTGGCAGTATCGGCGACTTTTCCGATGACTTTTCCTATCGCTCTCGTCCCTACTTCTGCCACGGGTCCCATTATCATCCCGACCTTTCCCCCTTCTATCGCGTTTGGAAATACCTCATCCAGACTTTCGCTTTCCGCCGCATTGTAAACGGCTCCGCCTATCCCTCCCAGCATACTGGCCTTTGTCAAAGAAGGGAGCAGTTTCATCTTTTGCGCTCCGCTTGCCGCTCCCATTAAAGGAGCGGTCATTAACCCGCCCCCTATCTGCAATGCCATTGCTGTTTTCGGATTATATTTTTCAAATTTTTTTTCGGCAGCCAGACCTTCCTGATAAATATCGTTCCAGCCTCTATTCCAGCCTCTGGAAAACCCTCCTTTATTTTGTCCTGTAATTAAATCTCCAATGCCATAAATAAGAGAAGTAACCGCGGCGTTAATTCCAGCCCCTACCGGACGGGCCAATCCTCCGGACCCTCCCTTGGCTATATGACTTACGGCTCCGGTAAAACCTCCATCATCTATATTACTTAGCTCTCTTATAAGAGGAATCCCTACTTTTTCCAAATCCTCCGGGTTGACAAGGGCAACCGGTTGGCCTAAGGAGACCAGTTTATTATATAATTCAGGGGACATGTACTCCTCCCCGTCCTTTGTGCGGACAAGAATTTCCCCTTTCTCTTTCGCTACCTGCGCCTCCAGTTCCTTCCTCTTCTGTTTCCATTCTTCATCTTCAAATACACTAAATCTTGACATTTAAAATAAAAAAAGAGGGAGGATAAATCCCTCCCTCTTTCTTTGTAACAGGCATAATGTTTCTATACGCTTGTTTTTATACCGATAAATATTGATAAACAAGACAGAATAAGTGCCAATACAGTAGCTACATTCACGCAGCCCATCATATAGCTCCCCCCTGTTTTATTTTTTATATAACGTTTTAAAGAATATAAAAAAAGAGAAAAAAACAAAATGGTATACCCGGAAAACACATACTTAAAGCAAGTATAAGTATATTGTTTAATGACCAAAATTGATAAAAGCGAAAAAAGATATCCATAGAACAAAGAAAAAATTGTCCCTTGAATCATCCAAAAAACAATTTTAAATATATCACTTAAAAATCTTTTTTTCATCTGTTCAACCTTTTAAAACTTTAAACCATATTTTCTATAACAAATTATTATTGAATGTAAAATAAAAAAAGAGAGGGGCAATGCCCCCTCTTTCTCGTTTTAATAATCAAATATTCCTATATATAATTAAATACTAATATCCCCATAAGAATTAATTCTAAAATTATTACAATCAGATAAAATATTTCAACAACTTTGACGATCTTCCTGACAACTTCGTTTTTCTTAGACCATTTATAAACACATACATGAATTAAAAAAACTGATACTAAAAACAATCTAAAGAAAAAAGACAGATCTTGTTCAATTCCCCCATTTAACTGCTCTATTGTCTCCTCTAAATCTAAAAAGAAACCTAGAGCTAATCCTGTATAAGAAACTCCTATCATAAGTATAAAAAATGAGATAAAAAGATCATAAAAGATGTCTTTAGTTATCTTTACAATATATTTTATCATTTGACTGTATTTCATTTTTTCCATGTATTACTTTTCCAATCAAAATCCTTTAACCGGATCATAACTTCCGGTAGTGAATTTTTCAAGCTATTTATTTCTGTTTTCCGGTTATTAACAGGCCTATTTTAAATTATTTTTATTGACAAAAAAATAAATATATTAAATTAAAAATAGAATAGGTTGAAGGTCAGAAACGCACAGCTGCCAGTTATACAATTCTAGATAAGTATAATAATGTATGATGAGAAGGTGCATTCATCCAATCTATTTAAAAGAACAGGAGAGGTGCGCACCTCTCCT
>CASFRQ010000066.1 GCA_949296785.1 uncultured Alphaproteobacteria bacterium | reverse complement strand
TTCCTCTTGTTCCTTTGTCTCTTTGGAAATCACCGGGGACGAGAACAAGGATAATCCGTATTTTCCTGAAAAACAAAAGGCAAAAGTGTTCGCTGCCGTCGGCTTTCATCCTTTTGCTGCGGAAAAGATTCGGCCGGAGGATTTTGATTTTCTTGAGGCGTTTTTGGCGTCTCATCCTTCTTTAGGAGTCGGGGAAATCGGCTTGGATAAAACAAAGCCTTTTTTTGAAAAGCAATTGCTTGTTTTTGAGCGTCAGTTGCAGATTGCCAAAAATCTCCGCCGCTTCGTCTGTATTCACAATGTAAAAGCTTTAGGGGAAATGCAAGGATTTTATAAACGGCGCTTGTTTCCGGAAAAGGTGCTTTTCC
This sequence comes from uncultured Alphaproteobacteria bacterium, assembly GCA_949296785.1. Classification (GTDB taxonomy): domain Bacteria; phylum Pseudomonadota; class Alphaproteobacteria; order CASFRQ01; family SAAU01; genus CASFRQ01. The sequence goes on along the minus strand of CASFRQ010000066.1, from coordinate 14,229 downwards.
ACCGTTTTGAAGGGTCTTTTCAGACGGCGTGTTTTTTGTCGGATAAAGGTGCTTTTTTAAGTCTGAGAGAACCGAAAGAAAAATGGCGTTCTTTACCGAAGGAGAGGTTTCTTTTGGAAACGGATTCCCCCGGTTTTTACGAATCGTTTTTATCAATCCCGCGGGTGTATCGTCAGGCGGCGGACAGAATGGGGCTGGATGCCGGTCGGATTGAAAAGAATTTTGAGGAATTTATTTATGGAAAGTAAAGAAAAAAGACCGATGCCAATGGCAAGAGGGACACAAAACGGGGAAATTTTTTCAGAAAGTAAGGACGACTGTGCCTCTTTTGAAAAAGATTCGGAGGTTTTTTCGTTGTTTTCTCTGTCTGGAAAGCGGGAAAAAACGCAACGGGACGGTTTGGGCATCCGGTTTAGTGCTGAGAAAAGGATGGATGAAAGGCAACAAAAAATGTCAAAAAAACGGGCAGCTGCTCCTGGCGGCGGTTCATCGGAACGAAGCAAAGAGTCGGCTGAAACGCAATGGGACAGAACCCGCTTGCTTTTTGGGGAAGAAGGCCTTGAAAAACTGCGTTCTTCTTTTGTACTTGTCGCCGGTTGCGGCGCCGTGGGCAGCTTTGCAATAGAGGCGTTGGCCAGGGCCGGCGCGGGGCGTCTGGCTCTGGTTGATTTTGATACGGTGTCTTTAAGCAATATCAACCGGCAGATTTTTGCTCTCCATTCCACTTTGGGATGGCCTAAGACTCAGGTTGCACTGGAAAGGGTGAGGGATATTTCGCCTTCCTGCCGGGTAGAGGTTTTTAATGTTTTTATCAATGAGGAAACGGTGGGAGATATTTTAAACGAGGCACCGGATTTTGCTATAGACGCCATTGACAACCTGTCGTCCAAAGCTCTTTTGATAGAAGAGCTGCAAAAAAGAAAGATACCGTTTATTTCTTCCATGGGAGCGGCACGTAAAACGGAACCTTTTTTGATAAGAATGGATAAAATGTCAAAGACAAGTGTCTGCCCTTTGGCGGGGAAGCTTCGTAAAATACTGCGCCACAAAGGAGTTTCATTGGATTTTCCCTGCGTTTACTCTTTGGAGGAGGCAAAAAATCCTCAGGAAAACAGGCTTCTTTTCCCTGAAAAGAGGCAAGAGGAAACGCCGGAAAAAGAAATACAACGAGGCGAGGAACGCTCGCTTAATGAAACATTATCCAAGTCTTGCATTCGCGCGGGTGAAAAGGCTTTCGGCGAGGAAACAAAGACGGAGGTTCGTCCGGAAAAAACGGCCTTGGGTTCCTTGCCGACGGTGACGGGTATTTTCGGCCTGATTTTGGCCAATGAAGCAATCAAATACCTTTTGCAAAGTGGTAAGACGACTTCCTAAAAAATCTTTTGCAAACCGGTGAAACAAAGATTTAAAAAATAAACCTTTGATTTTCTGTCCGAGGTATTTTTGTTTTTTCCGATTTTTTTTAGATAGAACGAAAAACAGGGAAAGCTTCTTTGTTAAAAAGTTATTTATAGAACAACAGCATTTGATTTTTGTTGGTTCCTTCCGTTTCTTTACAGTAAGCTAAAGCCTCGGCCGAGCTAAGCGGATAGTAGGTTCCGGCTCCGTCACCGAAAACACAGTCCTCAAAATCCATGGAAGCGACAGCCTGGCAAGCGTCTAAAGGCAGTTTTTGAAAGTTAATGTAAAAGGCGTAAGTTCCGCTCCCGAACATTTGATTAGAAAGATTACCACCCAAAACGGCAGCCGCTTGTTTCAAAGGTTCCTTATCAATGCCGGTAAGACTCTGTCCAGAACTTAGGGAAATTTTGACATCATTGTACAATAACCGAATATCTGTCACTAAAATGGTTAATTCTTCTACTAATTTGTTAATTCTCACTTTCCTCATTGCTGTGTTATAACTGGCCAGCCCGCCGACGGATAAAACGCCGATGATGGCTAAAACGCCCAGCATCTCTATCATGGATCGGCCGTTTTCTTTTGTGTATGTCCGCATTTTTTCTCCTTTTTTGTTCTTTTTAAAGGACCCTTAAATATGAACAAAAAAAGAGATTTGTATTGCATATTTTCTCTTAAGAAGATATGTTACTTTTAAGCGGTCGTTTAAAGAAAACAAAAGGATTACCTTCAATGCTGCCGCAATGGCTATCTGCTTTGCCGCTAAGGTATTTCATGGCCATGGCGGAATATTCAATATGCCAGCCAGTGTCAAATTCTTTTTTCCCGATAGGTTATAAAAAAACTCTTGAATCCTTATTCAAGAGCTTTTTATTGTTAAATAACAGTTTTGACTTTATTCCAAAGGAAGTAATTCGTATTTTCCCTGTGGTAAGTCTTTGACGGTAAAACCCAAGGAGGCGATTTTATCGCGTAGCTCATCGGATTTTGCCCAATCTTTATCCGCTCTGGCCTGTACTCTTTCATTAACCAACATTTGAACCTCTTCCGGAATGGAAAGGTTTTTTTCCTGAAAATCTTTAAAGCCTAAGCTGAAAACCGTATCCATGTCTTCCAAAATTTCCAGTTTGGCGCCGGCCGATAAATCAACATCTTTCAAAACTGCAAACAGGACCGTTAAAGCCTGCGGCGTATTCAAATCGTTATAAAGATAATCGTTAAATTCTTGAATGTATTTTGTTTTAAGTTCTTCATCCCGCGGCTTACTTGTTTCCTGCTTTGCTTGCTTCCTTAACTCCAGGATTTTGGACTTGATGCCCTCGTAGGTGTTTTTCGCGTTTTCCAGGTTTTCAAAGGTAAAAGACAAAGTAGACCTGTAGTGCGCTGTTAAAGTCAAGTATCTGTAATGTAAAGGATTATATCCTTTTTCCTTTAAAACGGAAAGGGTCAGGAAAGTTCCGGCTGATTTGGACATTTTTTCCTTTTGCAGAACCAAAAATTCGCCGTGCAGCCAGAAGTTAACCCACCTATGGCCCAATAAAGCCTCGCTTTGCGCGATTTCATTGGTATGATGAACGGGAATATGGTCAATGCCGCCGCAATGGATATCTACTTCGTCCCCCAGATATTTCATCGCCATGGCGGAACATTCAATATGCCAGCCGGGATAGCCGACACCCCAAGGAGAATCCCAAGTCAATATTTGGTTTTCAAACTTGGATTTTGTAAACCACAGGACAAAGTCTGTTTTATTCTTTTTATTTCCGTCCTCATCCACCCGGGCACCGTGCCGCAAATTGTCCACATCCAGGTGGGCGAAGTCGCCGTAAGAAGGGAACTTTGAGGTGTCAAAATACACATTACCGTCGGCAATGTAGGCATAACCTTTTTCTTCAAGCCCCTTGACAAAGCGGATAATGTCCTGAATATGTTCGGTCGCCCGAGCGACAACGGAGGGACGCTCAATATTCAAAGATTTTGTATCTTCAAAAAAAGCATCCTCATACTTGCGCGCAATTTGCAGGACGGAAAGGTGTTCCCTTTGCGCGCCGAGAAGCATTTTATCTTCCCCTTCATCCCCGTCGGAGGTCAGGTGTCCGACATCCGTGATATTCATGACATGAGTTATGTCATAACCGGCCCTTTGCAAGGTTTTGCGCAGAATATCCTCAAAAATATAGGTTCTGAGGTTACCGATATGGGCAAAATTATAAACCGTCGGTCCGCAGCAGTACATGCCGACATGATTTCCGCTGATGGGTTGGAATTCATCAATTTGGCGCGTCCGCGTATTATAAAGTTTGACCATTTTCGTTATCCTTGGCTTTTCCGGTTGAAATTAAAAAACAAAAATAAAAATAGCTTTTTTTTATGGAAAATACAAGAACAAACGATAGAAAAAGCCTGTTTTGTTTTTTATTTTGAAAATAATTCGGGCAAACAACCAAAAAAAGTTTGACGGGAAAACGCGCCCCATACCCTAAGGTCCGGATGCTTGATTCTTTAACTCTTGAATTTTGGTTATAAGATGAATGCAGGTCTGTTTTTGTCCGGTTAACTCCGGAGTTTTGGATTTACTACCCTCGCAGATGTTTTTCGCGTTTTCCTGATTTTGAAAGGTAAAAGACAAAACAGACCTGGAGGCTGTCGTTAAATTTATAAAACGAACAAAAAACAGGAGGCAAAAACTTTTTTAAACTTTCCGGCAGAATGCGGGTTCAGTTGAAAACGAATCGTCTCAATTATTCGATTTGAGCGGCGCGGGAGTAAACCTGTTTGTCTTTGCTGCCGGGAAAAACGATTTTCCCCAAGACAGTCGGGGTTTTGCATCCGGTCGTTTTGGGAAAAGTAAAAGGTTCCTTTGTCAAAAAGCATTTGGCGCAGTCGGCCATCAACCTGGCTTCGGTATATTGGCCGCTGATTCCCGCCTCATCCAAGGTTTGAACGGAAAAATCGCGTTGGGGGAGGGTTGAAAAAAACGGGTCTTTTTTCAGAAAGTCAATTTCGGGTATTTTCCCGGACAACAAGTTTTCAAAGTCTTGCCGGACCACTTTATTTTTCCAACCGCCGCCGGAAAGCAGGATTACCGCCGGAAGAGGATTCATTTCTTTTAAACTCAGGGCGCACAGCAAAGCGCTGAAAAAACAGAGGGTACGCAGTAAATCCTCCGTTGAGGCGTTTTGAAATGCTTCATCTTTCGGCAGTTTGTACCAGGCCGGATCAAAAGACCTGGGCGGCGGAAGGAGGAGGGCGTTTTCCCCGTTCGGCGTTTGAACCGACTTTTGCATTAAAAGCTCCAATAATCCGGGCACTATTTTCCCTTTTAAGGCTGTTTGCCCGTTTTTGTCATAGGGTTGAAGCAGTCTTTCCCTCGCTATTTTATCCAAAAAATGGTTAAAAGGCCCTGTGTCCCATCCGGACAGGATATCGTCTTTTTCGCCGATATAGGAGACATTCCCCGTGTTACCGGCGTTAATGAAGAGGGAGGGTTTTTTGAAGCCTGCGGCCAGGTGTTTTGTGTGCAAGGGCGCCAGGGGAGCTCCTTCCCCTCCGTTCATCATATCGTCGGAACGAAAATCAAAAACAACCGGCAGTCCCGTTTCATCCGCCAACATCTGTCCTGAACCGATTTGCAGAGTGTACGGATGGTTTGGGCAGCCTTTCAACGATTTTTCCAAAGAATGAACTGTTGTGCTGTTTCCAAAAAAGTCAGCTGCCGTTTTATTTTCTTCTTTTGGAAGAGATAGGGAAGAAAAGCACAGGGAAGGAGGCTTATGCGCGCAGGTTTGGCCGTGAAAGCCGACGGCGTCAATTTCCTCTTTGCCGACGGGCGCTTTTAAAAGAAGGTTTTGGACTCCTTTCGCTGCCAGTTTAATATAAGAATCATGCAGATTTTGAAAAAAAAGAGTGTTTTGACGAATAAAACCGGAAATATCACCGTCCATTTTGCGCATTTCTTCTTTTAAAAAACGGAAATCGTCGCCCATTTGAGCGGGGATATCAATACTTTCAAAAGCCAAAGCCGCCATCCGGCCATTCGGATAAAAACGGGTCAGGACGATGTCCGCCGCATCCAATGAATTGCCTGTCATGATACCAATGCAATGGAAGACTTTCTCTTTTTCCAACTGTCGCCTCCATTTTTTTTGACTCTGTTTTTAGTTGCCGGCAGTGTTTGCCTCTGTTAAAACCCGGCGGATAAATAAACTGCAGCTTGCATAACCAACCCGATAGTCAGAGGAATTGACAGGTTATCGTCTATGCCGATTTGTTTTTCATAAACTTCGGCGCCGTCGGCCAAAAGAACGGCAATAACGCCTGAAATCAGCAAAGTTTCTGAAAAATTAAAACAAACGCCGAAAAAAAGCAAAGTTAAAAGAGCGAAGGCAAAAAACGCTGCCGCTCCTTCCAAACTTTTGCTTCCTTCATTTATTTTATGTCGTCCGAAACGCCTTCCCACAAGAGCGGCCGCCGTGTCGGAAAGCAACATGACGCTTAAAGCAAACATGGCGATTTCTTTTGGAAAACAAATTGTGACCAGCAAGGCCGCCGCTAAAACATACGGGGCGCCGCTGGGATGAAAACCGCCGGTCTCCTGTATCCGGAGCATCTTTGAAAACAAAAATCCGTAAGTTGCCCGGCACCAACGCCAACTTTTATAAAAACCGTATTCCACGAATATGTCGGCAACCAAAAGTCCGCCGAAAAGGAGGATGAGCCAAGTTCTGGGAAAAAAGTAAATTGCAGCCACCATCCATAAAGAGCTTAAGTGGACGGTTTTTCTTAAGATTTCCTGCTTGTATGAAATTTGTTTTTGAACCGGGGGCATTTTTTTCTCCTTTGTCGGCCCGCGTTAACTTCCATTTAAAACCGGAAAAGAACGGGCGTTTTCCCGGCGTTTATCTTCTCTTTTGCCTCTTTTATCTCTTGTTTCTTAACGCAAGCTGAAGAAAGGTAAGGAGCCTTCCTTTTAAAAGGCTTTAAAAATCAATCTGTCCTTTGACAAACAGGGAATGAGAGTAAAAATCTTTTCTGAATTTTCCTTCCCACCCGACGGAAAATTGCATAAAGCCGTCTTTATCCATAATAAATTCAAAAGAGGTCTCAAGGCCTTTTCTGTCCATCCTTCTGCCTTCCGCAAGATAAGAGGCGTTGTTCGGCAGGGTTAAGAGCGCCGCGTCTTTTTCGCGAATAAGGTCATAAGTGGCAACAACTCTGACCTTCGGCGATACGCGCAGGCCCGAATCAAACAGATAGTCTTTTTCCAAAGTTCCGCCTAAAACGGCCGTTAAAGTATCCGCCGTCAATCCTGAAATTTTCCTGCCGTGGCTGGTTCTGACACCGTCTTTTTTTGCCAGAAGGTACTTCAATCCGCCTTCAGGCGTTAAAAGGCGCAGCTTTTTGCTCAACATGATTTGGAAATCATAAGTGTTGACGTCCGTCTTGGTGCTGTCACGGTTTTTTTTGAATTTTTGCTTATAGGTCGCAAAACCATAGCCGGCCTTGGTATCCAACTTATAGCCTTTGTAATTGTAACGCAGGCGCGCTTGGAAAGAGTTGGAATAAAAATGCTGTCTTAAAAGGCTGTTTTGCGTATGGATATGGGTAAAGCCGTAAGAAAGCCCGAAGTCAAAATTTTCCGTTGCCTGATGAAAAAATCCAAAATCAAACCCTTCCGCGTCCGATTTAAAACCTTTGCCGGAAGAAGAATCTTTCAGCTTTGAATGGGTGTAAAACGGCGTCAGCCAAATATTTTCATTATAAGAGAGCGGTGTTTCGGAAGCTTCCTGCGCGAAAGCGGCGGCGGAAAAAATAAAAGCGGCGCTTAAGGCGCAAAGGCTTGCAGTGATTTTTTTCATTTTCTTTTCCTTACTTTGTTTCAAAACAGAAATATTGATAGATAACGCTTATTATAGAGGCGAAATTGAAAATATCAAATTTTTTAATTTGATTTTTGAAAAATCCTCCTTATGATACATTTAAAAAAAGAAAATAAAGAAGTATCCGCTTATGAAAAGAAAATACGACGCGTGTTCGTCCGAAGTGTATCATTTGGACACGGCCGATTTATTGCGGCTGTCCGACCATCCTTTTTATCGGGAAGAGGAGGGGAATATCGTTGTTTTCCTGGGAAATGAGAAAGAAGGCGTTCCGGATATGCTTTTTTCGGGGCGGCTTTTGTTGCAAAAAGCTCAAAAAGAAAATATTCCTTATGTTCCCGTCCGTTTTGTTTTCAGAAAAAGAGCCGCCGGGATTAAAGGTTTCCTCTTTCATTTCATTAAACCGTTAAGACGGCGTTTGAGAGCCAAGGGGGAAGGGGTTTACCATATGCTTGCTTCGGAGTTGTGGGAAAAAGGCCTTGTCCGGAAAGTCAGAACGAAAGAAAACGCCTATAATCTGACCAATAAAAAATGGGCAATTCCGCCGCAGGAAAGGCAAAAAAGGTGGAATGAGCTTTACGACTCTTTAAAGAAAAACGGTTATGATGACAGGTATCCTTTGGAAATTATGCTTTGTCGTTCTTTCGGGGCAAAAGACAGTCTGCAGCAGGGACATCATCGCATGGGGATTTTAAAAGAGCTGAATATAAGCCGCGTGGCCGTTGAATTTTCGGCGGCGGGGGCGGCTCCTTCTTTTATTCGTCGTTTTTTTGAGAAAAAAGAGTGAAGGAAGAAAGTAAAAAAGCGTTCCCTTTCGGCTTATCTTTTTACTGTAATCGGTTGCCGCTTTGCGAAGAATAAAAGTAAAAAAAGCTCCCCTTTCGGCGGTATTTAAATTTTTCCTTTTTTCCGGTATGCTGAAGTAAAAAGACCGGGGGAGGAAAAAATGAAGCAGTTTTTAAAAAAATCTTTATGCGCAGCGGTTGTTTTTGGGGGCGTTTGTTCGGCGGCGTGCGTTCCGACGCATCCGGATTATATGAACCGGATGTCCGGCATGAAAGGGATGACAAAACAACAGCTTGTCCGAGCGATGGGGATGCAGCCGACGGGTATTTACAATGTAAACGCCGATACGCAGTTGGTTGTTTTTATGCAGGATAAAATTGAGGAAGTGCCGCCGTCGGCCAATATTACTTTTGAAGATCCTATCAATATACAAGGGTATGACAATGTCCCGCAAAATCTTTTTTGCAAAACGACTTTCGTTATGCAAAAAGGGGTTGTCGTTGATTTTAATTACGAAGGCAACGCCTGTTCTTATTCGGATATGGAATAAAAACAGCCCGGGATTTTTAATATATTAAAGAATGCGTAAAATCCTTTTCTGTTTCGTTACAAAGCCGTTCCCTTCTTGGGTCGGAACAGGCAGGACATGTCAACTTTTTCCAATTCAAGGAGTTTGATTTTAATATCCAATCCGCCGGTATATCCTGTCAAACTGCCGTTTGTTCCGACAACGCGATGACAGGGAATGATAATTGATATCGGGTTATGTCCGACCGCCCCGCCGACCGCTTGAGCCGACATGGCTTTTTTGCCGGTTTTTTGAGCAATCCTCTTGGCAATGCCGCCATAGGTGAAGACTTCTCCATACGGAATTTCGCATAGAATATTCCAAACCATTTGGCGGAATTCTCCTCCTTCCGGAGATAAAGGCAATTCGGATATTCGCGGTTTTTCCCCGTTAAAATACCGGTGAAGCCAGTCTTTGGTCGCAATGAAGATAGGGAGGTTGTCTTTTTTTTCTTTTTTATCCGGGGCTTTCTCAGCATAATATTTCTGTTTTTCAATCCATAAGCCCGTTAAGTTTTTCCCGTCGCTGCTGGCCAATGTCAGCTTCCCGAGCGGAGAGTCTTCATAAGTATAATAAAACATCTTTTACTCTTTTTCTCTGCGCCTGTTTTTCTTCTTTTTGGTTTATAAAACATAACAAGGAAAGTCAAGTCAGAGAATATTTGGAAGATTAGCTTTCTTTATTTTTTCTTTGTCTGTTGAAAGAGGTAGCCTGTCGGGATGGGGATTTTATGTTTATCAAAGAACTTTAAAAGAAGGGTAAGGTAATAATTTGTCTCCTCTTTTATATATGAGATTGAAGGAACGGGATTCCTGACGGAAACAAGGCCTTTTTTCATTATTTTCTTATTCTTTTATGGATGATATCGTGCGCGATTTTATCAAGTAAGGCCATTATCTCGTAGGTTATAACTATGCCGCGATAAAAAACGACAGGTTTTAACGCCTGCCGTTTGAAGTGGTGACCCCAGCACGATTCGAACGTGCGACCCACAGCTTAGAAGGCTGTTGCTCTATCCAGCTGAGCTATGGGGCCCCGGATAATCTTTGAATGATTTATCTTTTACATTTTTTGACTTGTTTTGTCAACCGGATTTTAGCGGAATTTTTTCTTTTTTTGTTAATCGTGTTTTATAGTAGGAAACTAAAATCAATCCTAAGACAAAGAAAAGAATAGCCGCCAGAGGAAGATGCTCCAATTTAAAATGCCTGCTTAAAAGAATACTGCCGACCCATGCGCCGAATGCGTTGCCCAGGTTAAAAGCGCTTTGGTTGAAAGTGGAGCTTAAATGCGGCGCGTCTCCGGAATTTTGAATAGCCATCAGCTGCAACATCGGCGCCACCGTGAAAATCATCATGCACCAGAAGAAAATCAGAGTAATGCCGATAATCTGATGCGGGAAAGAAAGATACAGAACAATTAAAATTCCGATGAGGGACGTGAATAAAATCATTAAGGAACGTAAAAGATTCCAATCGCCCAACCGTCCGCCGATATATGTCCCGATAGGCAAACCGACGCCGAAAATTAAAAGGACGGTGCTTAAATGGCCTTCGGGGACTTGCAGAACATTCATTAACAAAGGAGAAATATAAGTGTAAACGACGAACAACCCGCCGTTCAAAAGAGCGGATAGCAGGAGGGGGATTTGAACGTCTCTCTTTTTAAAAACGCCCAGTTCCTGCTTTAAGTTGACATCTTCGGCCGGCATATTTCCGGGCAAATATTTTATCAGCCCGAGAACGGAAATAAATCCCAATCCCGCAACCGTCCAAAAAGTAGAGCGCCAACCGAAAGAAATTCCAAAAGCCGTTCCCAACGGCACGCCCAGCATATTGGCCAAAGTTGTTCCCATAAAGACTAAAGCGACGGCGCCGGCCTGTTTATCCCGCGGAACCATTTTCATGGCAGCGACGGTGGCTAATCCGAAAAATGTGCCGTGGCAGCTGGCTGTCACTATTCTTGACAGCATCAGAAGAGTGTAATCGGCGGAAAGCGCGCATAAAATATTACCGAGGACAAAAACACAAACAAGGCCTACGAGAGTTTGTTTCTTCGGCAGTTTTAAAGTTAAAACGGCAACCAGAGGACCTCCGATGACAACGCCTAAAGCGTATGCCGTGACCAGCAGGCCGGCCTGGTCTATCGTGACACTTAAGTCTTTGGATAATTCCACCAACAGCCCCATGATGACAAATTCGCCGGAACCGATGCAAAATGCCGATAAGGTTAATGCTAAAATAGAAAGCGGAAGCTTTTTGAAAAATGACATTTTTCTCTCCTTGCTGTTTAAGAGTCTTTATTAAAATCAACGCCTCTTGAAAGAATGCCTATCATCAGTCCGAACATAACATAACTGGTTAAACATTCAAGGACGACAATAATCTTTGACAAGTATGTCTGAGGGGTAATGTCTCCGTATCCGACGGTGGTCATGGTCACGACAGTGAAGTAAAGCGTGTTGAATATGGTTCCGACATTATCTCCGAAATTAAAGCTGCTGGCGGAGGAGGCGGTTTTTTCCGCAACATGCAAAGTCAGGTTGACAAGAGAAAAGGTAATAATCAAGTCTATGAAGAAACTGAAGAAATCTCCGACATCTCGCGCAGTGGCAATGGCGTTTGCTTTTAAAAGAGAGGCCATTTTTTCCCCGAAAGTCTTTATTTTTTTTATAGTCAAGTAAATGACAAAAATCCCTAACAAAAGAGTGCCGGTTTTCGTACTGATGAAAATGCATAAAAAACCGGCCGTAAAGGCAACGATTTGCAATCTTTGTTTTTCCGGCAGAGAAATGATTTTCAAAAAGGTATGCTTTGACAGAAAATAATTAAAAAATGTCACAACTCCCATACACAACAGCCCGTTAAAAACAGGTATGATAAAAAAGGTAAAAATATCCTTATCGGGGCCGACGGCATACATCCTTGCAAACGGATCAAAAAGAGCCAGCAACAAAAGTCCCGTAAAAAAACAGGCGTTAAAACTTTTAAAAACGGTCGGCGCAAAATCTGTTAATTTCATATTTTCCCCCTTTTTAAGTAAAAAAAGGATAAAGCCCCTTTGTAAGGAAGGCAATATGGTTTTGAGTTGAGATGATACCATTCCCGGATTAAAAATCGCATGTAATAAAATATTCTTTACATCAGGTTTGTTTTCTTTTAATTTAAAAACAGGCGTATAAAGAAAAGTATGCCGAGGGCGTCAGAAACCCTGAAAATTAGACACGGTCGTACGCACACGACTTGAAATAAATGTGCCGATTTCTGTCCAAAAGGGCGGATGTCGGCGAATAAGGTTTCGGCCAAATAAGCCGAGCCGTCTGTGTCTATACGGTTTCTGAACATCCGCCCGCCTTTCGGCGGGTTTTGTTTAACAAGAAAAAAGGATGTTGGAAATGAAAAAAAGAAAATCATTTTTATCGGTTTTGGTATTTTTTGCCGGAATAAGTTTTTTAACTTCTTGTTCCACGGTCAGACAACCGACCGGAGGCGGGATGAATATTCAACTGGACCAGGTTGATTATTCATATGTGGACCGCATTAAAGAAGGGGAATCCTGTTCCTACTCTTTATTTGGGCTCATCGGTCCTTTCGGAGATATTAAAATGACCCAGGCCATTAAAAAAGCACGAATCAATCAGGTGACAAATTATGATTATTCTTATAAGAATTTTATTTTGTTCTCCAAAAACTGTATCCGCGTATACGGATATTAAAGTTAATCTTGAATTAAAAAGGCCTCTCTTCTTTTTGAAGGGGGGCAAAAAGATTTAAGTTGCGTTTTTTCCTCTAAAAGAATATGTTTTTTTTAAACGGCCCTTAAAAAGTAACAAAATAGAGGGAAAAAATGAAGGGAAAGAAGAAAAAAACAGTTCATCAATCCGGCCGATCCATGATAGAAATGTTGGGCGTGTTGGCTATCGTAGGGGTCTTATCCGTTGGCGGGTTAGCCGGTTATAATATGGCGATGCGGAAAATCAGAATTCAAAGATTTATAGAAGAACTGCAATACCTTGTAACGGATATCCGGACACTTTATCCTTTTCAAAACGCGGTAGGAGAAGGGAAACTAAGTGGATTTGATTTGTCTCCTTTGGAGGAGGCTGCCGGCGTTTTCGGTACTTTTCAGACGGCGGGTGTTTATCGGTGGGAACATAAAGACGGGGGCGCCACGGCTATTTATATCCATATAGTCTCTCTTCCGTCCGATGTCTGCCGGGAGGTGGCCAAAATAGACTGGGGAAAAGGAACCACAATCACGCAATCTTCGGGCAGTACCTCCACTTACTATTCCAAAAGAACCGGAACTTCCGAAGCGATTGCTCTTTGTTCCAAAGCCGACCCTATATCTTTGGACTTGCATATTATAGACTCCAACAGTTTCATTCAAGAAGAACCAGAGTCGGCATCTCCTTCTGCTTAAACGGTTTTAGACTGTGATTTATTAAGAACCCTGTTATGCTTATTATGATAAACAGGCAGAGGATTTTCTCAATACAAATCTGATAATGGGGGCAAAAAATTGCCCCCTCATCTTACGGCATAAAGCCTTATTATATATGTATTGACCGTCTTAAAGAAGGGGAATCCTGTTCCTACTCTTTATTTGACCTCATCGGTCCTTTCGGAGATATTAAAATGACCCAGGCCATTAAAAAAGCACAAATCAGTCAGCTGACAAATTATGATTATTCTTATAAGAATTTTATTTTGTTCTCCAAAAACTGTATCCGCGTATACGGATATTAAAGTTAATCTTGAATTAAGAAAGCCTCTCCCCTTTTTTGACGGGGGAGGGGGGTTCAAAAAGATTTAAGTTGCGTTTTTCCCCTAAAAGAATATGTTATTTTTAAATGATATTTTAAAAAGACAATAAAAAGGAGAAAAAGAGAATAACAGCCACAACAGAAAAATAAAAATTGAAAATATGCCGCATGTCAAGCGGCTTTAAAATCGGAAAACGAAATTATCTGTGCTCAAAGGGATGCCCTGATTATTTTTAATCGGCGCTTTCATACATATGTAGCCGAAGGAAACGCCGAAATCATCATCGGCAAATTAAAACATCGGGATATGGAGAGATTAGAAACATCCAATAAAAGTGTTTTTGATTTCTTTTTTAAGACAAATAAATCTAAACATCATCAAATTTGCTTTCAATGCCATCATAAAAAGGTGAAAGGTCTCGCTAACCTGTCGCATCCTACGGATGAAGAAATTAAGCGGATTGCCGAAACTTATGGAGTAAAAGAGGAAGAAATTTTTAAAATGCGCGACAGAAACGGGATTTTTGTCTACAAAGTCAACGGGGAAGCGGTTTCTTATGCCGGCATTCATGTTGACGGAAGTCTTGGCCTTTTATATACAAAACCGGAGTGTCGTCGTAAAAATTACGCTTCTTTGCTGGAAGAAGAGCTTTTTAAAATTTTGGAGGAATCTGTCTTTTCTCAAATATTAACGGATAATAAAGCTTCTGTCTCAATGCATAAAAGAAACGGCTGGAAATTTAACAGATATAAAATTTATTGGCTGTTTAATGAGGATTTTGAATAAAAGGTACTCTTTGTGTTTTTTGGGAGCCCTTCTTTCTTTTCCT
>CASFRQ010000065.1 GCA_949296785.1 uncultured Alphaproteobacteria bacterium | reverse complement strand
ACATCCCCTGCGCACCAGTGTCAATAAAAAAGAGGTAAAAAAAATAAAAGGGGCGGAGGAAAGCCTTTACGAACTGCGGGTAAAGATTGCCGGAAAGCCAACATTGCGTGTTTATTTTGCTTTGGAAGGAAGTAATGCGTATTTTTTACTGTCTTCTAAAAAACAAGACTCCAAAGCTGCGCAAGATAAAGATATTGCCATCAGCGAAGCCCTCTTTAAATCCATCCGGGCAAAACAAACGGAAGCCGTTCCTTTCTTATTAAAAAATTTCAAATCCGAAAAACTCATCTCTAAAGAAAAGGAAGAATTGAAAAAACTTCGTCTGAATAAGTTTTTATCTCAAAAGACCCTTTCCGCTCAAGAGTCAGACACAGACACGACCTCTCAAACGGAAGAAATGTTTCCAAGAACAAAGGAAGATCATTTGACGGAAGACAAAAAAAGGCTTCTTTTGGAGAAACAGTTTGAAAAAGAAAAAGCGGAAAGACTAATCAAAGAACAGGAACAAGAAGAAGGACGCGCCCGTTTACGCGCCGAATATATTTTAAAAAAGGAGGAAGCTTATTTTTCCGCTATTGAAGAATACGAAGAAACTCTTGCCCTTTTCCGACAGGAAAATGAAGATTTTAACCGGGAAGAATATGAAAATCTTCAGAAACAGTTGAAAGAAATGACTGAAGAATGGAACGGTTATAAGGAAAAAATAGAAGCTCTTTCCATCAAAATGCAGACAAAACAAGCAGGTTCCATGACCCGCCATGTTTCAGAAGTTGATGAAAAAGACATGCCTTTGTTTGACAGTTTGGCAAAAAAAGCGAATAAGTTGAACGACCAAAGCGCCGCCGTTCAGGAAAAAATTGATACCTTTCAGAAAAAGAAAGAGTATGCCGCCCACCTTGAACAAAAAGCCAGAACGGCAAAATTAACGCAGCTTTCTTTAGCTGAAGAGATTTTAAAACTGACTCATGAAGAAATGGATACGCCACTCAGTCTGCACTATCATATTGAAGGTGAGAACAAAAGAATAGCTGCCGTTGATGAAAAATTTAGCAATCTTCAAAACCGGCTTTTAAAAAAGCAAGATAAAACCGCCATTCAAAAATACACCTCCGAAGCAGAACGTTCCTTGCTTCAAGCTTCCGAAGAAACGGACAGCATCCGAAAAGAAAAAGAATTAAAAAGAGCGGAGACTTTCCAAAAAAAGGTAAAAGAAAAAAAGCGTTCTTTGGAAAGGAAAGAAAGAGAACTCAAACGGTTGGAAAAAGAAAAATCCCATCGGGAAAAACTCGTTGCCGGATTTAAAGAGTACATAAATACTTTATCGGGCGCTCTTGAAAAAGGAAAAGATGAGGAATTTGAAATCCCGACACATATGGTTAAGGAATTGGTTTTATTAGCAAACAAAGACAATAAAAGATAAGGAGGAGAAAAACATGACGCAAGAAGAAAAACTGGACAATATCGCGTCGCAATCCCAAACAGCAGAGAAAAAGAAAAGAAAACCCTCTGCGCGTCTTGTACGTAATATGTTTGATATGGAAATACAGTCAGCCCTTGACTCCGGTAAATGGCCTGATATTGAGATAGGAAAGCTTATCCAAGGTTGCAACCTTTATTTAGAGCAATATAAAGGAAAACGTATGACTAGCGGATTTGTCGTTCATATGAAACAGCAGAGAAACGCCCTGGCCGCCAATGTAGATAATGACGAAGCTTTGGAGGCCTTAAGAAGATATATTAAAGAAAAGGAAAGAAAAACAATTCAAAAACCTTCTTTCTCTTCCAAAACACCCAAAAGCGAAGAGGCTCAAAAGGCTGTGGAATGGGCTTTGCGCAAAAAAGCCGAAAAATCGGAGAAAAGTCCTTTTTAAAAAAGCTGCCCTCTTTAGAATAAAACAAAAAACACACCCGTCCTTTAGAAAATTACCTTTTCTAAAGGATAGGTTGTTTTTTTTATCCTGTCGGATAAATTAAAATAAAGGGGGAAAAATGAAAAAAACTAAAATTCAAAGCGGTTTCTTTTTCGGAGTTGTTGTTTTTTACATTGCTGAGTGTTCATTCGCTTTCGCCGAACGAACTGATTTTCAGAGCATTCCCTTTAATCAAACATATATTCAAGGAGACCTTTCAGTTGTTCAAGGAAATGATAAAATCGTTTCCGAATACACGACGGCGAATAGCGCCGTCATTGAAGAAGGGGAAAATCTGACAATAAGTTCCTCTCATATTGATTTGGCCGGAACAGCCGGAGACCAATGGAAAATAAATGTAAGACAGACAAACCAAAGGGACATCATTCAATCTTCTGGCATTTACCGCGTAGATTCCAGTGGCTATGTTTGGCAGGGCAATCAAAGAGTTTATTTAGATGAAACAAACCCAAATACCGTTTTGGGAGCAAGCATGACAATCGGAACAATGGGCGGATACGCAGATCCCGTTAAATCAGGATATTTTGCCATGTTGGGCGGAAATGTCTCCGTTAGTGACAGTGAAATTTACGCTGAACATTTTGATATACAGGCCGGTACAATTTATTTATCCAAATCCGATATCATAGATTTCAGCTCGGACATGCATGTTTATGGCGGAAATATCACTTTGAATGAAGGGTCAACGCTTGTAACAAATCAAATCTTTATTTATTCAGACAAAAGCCGATTAACTGTTTCCGGAACCGATCCGGCCGGTGATGGAGATCCTTCCGGAAGTATGCCATGGTTTAATAACAGTTATATTCAGGCATATAACAAATTTCACCTTTTAGAGGGAGCCAATCTCACTCTTTCAGACGGAGGCTTTATCAATGTAGGTTCCATAGGTTCTCAAACGGATGAGATTATTATTGAAGGTGATATTATCATGGAAAATGATTCCATGATACACGGCATCGTGGATGATAGCAGTCCAGAAGGTTTTTTCGCGCCGCTTTATATCCAAAAAACCGGAACGCTTACAGTGGCCGAAAACATAAGAGCCATGATTTCCGCCAAAGAAACTTTCGTTGAAAATGGCGGAAAAATGATTGTTTCCGGTACCTTGGATTTAATAGAAAACAGAGGCGTTTCCAACCTTCCTTCCTCTTTATTTATCCGTGAAAACGGCATACTAACTTTGAACGAAGCAGGCAAAATCAATGGGAATGTTTTTATTCAGGAAAATGGTGTTGTTTCTTTGGGAACGAATCACGCTTTTATCAGTACCGTCCATTTTAATCCCGGCTCCTCTTTACTTTTAACGGTAGATGGAAAAGAATCTTCCTCTTACGGCGTTTTATCCGCTGCTTCCTTTCAGATAAGCTCCCAAGCCCGATTATCCGTTACTTTAACAGCAAAAGCTTTAGAAGAATTAGAACCTTTTAAAAAATACCAAATGGCCTTTTTTACCGGTATGGAAGCGGGAGAAAATAATTTTCAAACCTCTGTCAGCAACAATCTTTATCTCTTTCAAGACGAAGACAAGGACGGCATATACGATGTCTCTTTTTACCAAAGCCTTGATGATGTCATAAAATCAGCCAAAGGAACAGTCAATAATGAAAGAACATCCTTCGCATGGCTGGAAAGCGGTGTTTTTTCCGCCGGTTCTTTTCAAGAAAACATCGCCGACAATCTGTCTTCTTTGGCACAGCATAATTCAAAAGGCTTTACAAACGCTCTTTCTTCATTGGCGCCGACAGCTGTTCCTCTTGTTGCGCTAATGAATACCCAGGGTATGGAAACAGTGGCAAATCTTGTCGGACGACGAACGGAAAAACAACCAGATTTGAATACCGGTCTTTCTTCCGGCGAGGACAGTAAAAAAGCAGATATCCAAATATGGGCGGAAGGAATTTACAGCCAATCCCGTTTGAATGGTCAAACCCTTCTAAAGACCCACACAAGAGGCGCGACGGTTGGGACAGATATCAGATTCGGTTCTTTTATAACCGGCGCAGGGTACCTCCATTCCGGTACGAGAGCCAAAACCACTTTAAGAAAAACACATATCAAAACACAAGGAATCTTCTTTTATTCCTCCTACCAGCCCAACAACTTTTTCGCCGATTTTATTTTAGGCGGCCAGCAAGGAGATTATAAAGAAGAAAAAATTTATGCTCTCAAAGCTGATTATAAAGCAAAAACTATTTGGGGACAAGTTTCAGCAGGATACTTGTTTCAGACGCCCTGCGGCCTTTTTACGCCTCAGGCAGGAATCAGGATCAATCGCTTAAAGAGAGAGGCTTATTTAGACACGGCGGGGCAGTTT
>CASFRQ010000064.1 GCA_949296785.1 uncultured Alphaproteobacteria bacterium | reverse complement strand
TCCTTAAATAAAAGTGGAAACGAAAAATAAACTAAAACTCTAATTTTCGTTCTTCTCTTAAAAAGAAGGAAAAACAGCAAAAAAGAATACAAAAGAAAGCTCTTTTCTTAAGAAAACGCCTTTCCCGGAGAGAAGGCATTTTTTCTCTTTTTGTAAAAAAAGGACTGTTTTATACCGTCGCCCAAATGCCAGACACGCACACGGCAGCGGGGCTTTTCGTCCTATCCGGGCGAACGGGGTGTCCTGATTGTACCGGCGATTCCGTTGGTGATAAACGAATCCTGCTTGTCGTTTACCAAAATCCTTCCGCCAAGACAATCATTGCCTTTAATTTATGACAGATAGGTTTTAGCAGACGGGAGAGAAAATATTCTTTTTAAAACTCAGAGGGTTATTCATATGGAACTCCCTGAAATCTTTAGTAAAAACAAAAATCTTTCATGCCACCTCACAATATAAAAGCCCGCAAAACGCAGAACTTCTTGTTTCTAATGCTATCGCAGCCGCCAGAAGATGGCAGGTTTCCGAATCTTTTATCGGACTGACAATTACGGAGCGGAGGAAAAAACGGGATTAAAAGAAGTCTCCGAGTTCTGCCGACAAAGAGGAATATAATCGCCTTCTCTTTTTCAGTCTTTAATGATTCAATAAAAATCATCGCCAGACGATTTTCAAAAAAATAAAAAGGATTAAAAGAAAACTCTGCAATGGACTTCATTTATTTTTTAGTATAAGATGTCTTTTTAATATAAAGGAGGAAATTGTGGCTGACCTATACCCCTATTTGTTTTTAGCCGCCGGCCTGGCTCTGCTGGCCTGGGGCGGGTGCGTTTTGGTGGACGGCACCGTTCATGTTGCAAAAAAAATGAATGTTTCCAGCCAGCCAATCGGATTAGCACGTGTAGGGTTCGGTTCCTCCACTCCGGAACTTTTAACCAGCCTGAGGGCGACGATGGTCGGTTCCCCGGGCATAGCACTCGGCAACGTAGTCGGCAACAACATTTACAATGCTCTTTTCATTTTAGGCGTTACCGCGCTTTTCCTGCCTGTCAGGATTCCTCAGGACAGTTCCCGCGAAAGCATGTATGTCATGGTCGGCGTGACGGTTTTGCTGTCGTTTCTTGGAAAAGTTTTCCATAAAATCGGGTGGCTGTGGGGAAGCTTCTTCCTTCTTCTTTACGGAGTTTATGTAACATGTCTTCTGAAATAAACAAAACCGTTCTCGTCGGGTTGAGCGGCGGCGTTGATTCTTCCCTGGCTCTTATTTTACTGAAAGAAGAAGGGTATCATGTCATCGGCGTGTCCATGTCTATTTATAATCGGGACATACCTAATTTGCTGCCTTCCGGAAATGCGTGTTACGGAGCGGAGGAAAAAACGGAATTAAAAGAAGTTTCCGAGTTTTGCCGACAAAGAGGAATTGAACATTATATTTTTGATTGTTCTGAAGAATATAAAAAAATTGTCCTGTCGTATTTCAAAGAAGAATACCTTTCCGGACGCACCCCCAATCCTTGCATCCGATGTAATGCCTCAATGAAATTCGGCCTGTTGCCGGAAGCGGCAAAAAAACAAGGCCTTCATTATGATTTTTTTGCGACGGGACATTACGCGCGCGCGGAAAAGGACGAAGAAACCGGCCGCTTTTTTCTCAAAAAAGGATTGGACGCCAAAAAGGACCAAAGTTACTTTTTGTATCGTTTAACGCAGGAACAGCTTCAAAAAACGCTTTTCCCTTTGGGTAGGATGACAAAGGAGCAAACCCGTCAAATGGCCGCCGAAAGGGGACTGCCTGCTTCCGACAAAGAGGATAGTCAAGATTTTTACGCCGGACATTATACGGATTTGCTTCAAGCTGCTCCGAAAAAAGGAGTTATTCGTCATATCAACGGACAAGTTTTGGGAATGCACAACGGTTTTTGGAACTTCACCATCGGACAAAGAAAAGGACTCGGTATTGCCTATAAAGAGCCCTTGTTTGTCGTGGATTTGGACGCGGCGCACAATGTCGTTGTTGTCGGGGGCGCCGTTGATTTGGAAAAAAAGGAAGCGATTGTAACAAACGCCTGCTGGAGCGCATTTAAAAAAATACCCGCCGAGCCCTTTGAAGCCTTTGCTAAACACCGTTCCACCCAAAAAGAACAAAAGGTTCTTGTTGTCCCCTCAAAAGAGGATGAGAACGGATTCAAAGTCATTTTTGAAGAGCCTCAACGCTCTTTGACACCGGGACAGTCCCTTGTTTTATACCGGGAAGATGTTGTTTTGGGAGGAGGCATTTTGGTCTCATGAAACATCTTTGGTCTTTTTTGTTTCTTTTGTGCTGCTTTACGCCTGTTTTGCCGAACGCTTGGGCAGCCCCTTTAATGCCCGAGAAGGAAATCGCCTATTCCGCCCTTTTAAAAACACATGTCTTTGCCGTTTTGGATGAAGACGGTGCCTGGTGCGGCAAAAATATCCGTCTGAATGTCTATGCACCTAACAGGGCTTTTTTCTCTCACATCAACCAACTGATGGAAAAATTGGCGAAAGTGATTGACAAGGAATGTCCCGTTGCCGCCTCCTTAACCTTAAGCGGTTTTGCCGGAGCAAAGGAAGACACGCCTTCGCCCGTTTATTCCGCACAAAGTTACGCCGTAGACGGCTGGTTAATTAAGGACAACTCCCCTCTTTTAAAAAACTTTGTTGAAACATTCACTTCCTTTTCAAAAAAGCCGTTTCCCGTTTCCGGATGGACACCGGCAAAAGGTTACCCTCCCGTTAAAGAAACGGAGGAACTGGACGAATTTATTTTAAAAGATAAATCCGGCGTCTGTAAAATAAAATACCTTTCCCCTCTTTCCTCCTTGGAAGGGTGGTACATTACCGTTCAAAACGCCGTCTGTGCCGGTGATTTTCTCCAAGGGCCGGCTATCGTCTCCATCTATACGCAAAACGATATCCTGTATCAGACCATAAAAGGCTTTTTTAATAACGGTTCCCTTGTCAACAGTTATGAACTGGCCTTACCCTTTTCTTTCAGAAGAGGAAAGCACGCCGACAGACAAAAAGCCTACACCTTAGTCCATTCAAACGCGGACCTGAGAATTTATACTTTCATAGAATCGGACGCTGTTTTAAATGGCGAATATATGCCTTTTGAAAGCTGCAAACCTTTCCGACTTTATTTTTTGACGGAAAACGAGTACTTTTTTACCCAAGAGGATATTTTGCCAAATTTAATCAGTGTCGGTAAAAGCTACGCTCAAACGCTCTGTCCTTCTGTGGAAGAAGTCATTCTAAACGCCACAAACGATCCTCTTTTGAGAGATGAGAATGTTTTTTACCGCCTTCATTTAAAAAGAGACGGCTTCAATCCTTGGCAGACGCAGAAGACCTCTTCCTTCAACAAAGCCAGTTCGCAAATCAACGAACGACAGCAGGAAGATAACAAAAAAGCCGCGCGCATGCACAAGGATTACGAACTTTTGAAAACTTCCTCCTTTAATGAAAAACTGGCTTTTTTATATGACAGAAAAAAACTGGATGCCTTGCCCAACTTTTTGAAAGCGGCGGAACTTTCCGGACAAGAGGTTACCGGTGTTTTTCTGGTACAGCTGCCGGATACCGATTCAAAAGGGAAATGGATTGTCTGGCCTAAAGAAGCCTTACGCGTAGAAAACATGCCGGACATGGACGGTTGGATGTTGGTGAAAGGAAGTATCACTCCTTTATCCCGCCTTGAAAAAAGACGCGCCGGAATTGCTTTTAATCAACCCGCCGGAGAAATAAAAATCCTGTCATACAAGTCTTGTGTCCGTCCTTACTGCGCAGAGTTTGATGATCCTTTGTACCTGCTGAAATATTATTACAACCTTTCGGAATGGATGCCTGAAAAATGAAAGAACACCTCAAACGATTTTTAAAAAAGAAGTTTCTTTTAGCTGTCGGCGGTATTTTTTTAATTGTAGTGGGAGTGAGGTTCCTTTTTGTATCCGAAGCAGAAAAAACGGACAAGATTTTAGAAAACCAGCCGCTTGTTAAGCAACTGATTTCCTATAAAAGAGCCGCCCCTTTCCGATTTTCGGATGGTATCGTTTTTAAAAATGTGTCATTTCCTTTTCTGAAAGCTCCAAATAAAGCGGGCAGTTTAACCGTCTCTCAAAAGAAAAATAAAATTATTTTAAAGCTGGATCGTTTTGACATTTCGTTAAAAGATCTTCTGCTGGCGGAAAAATCCATGCCGGAGGTTGTAAAAAATCTGGAAACATACACTCCTTTCTTTGATTTTAAAGAGAAACCTTTTGAAAGCATTGTCCTGGCCGGCTGTTCTAATTTGAGGACAAGCGCTTACGCCAAACTGCTGTTGGATGAAAAAGAAAAGACGGGACAATTCGTCCTTTTATTGGAGGATCCGTGCTTGGGACAGGCTCGTTTGCGTCTTTCTTTGGAAAACATTCCTGAAACTTTGTTTTCCGACGCATTTTGGAAAACCGAATCTTTCAGCCAACTTCCCCCTGACATCAGACGGATTCAGATTACCGGCTTTCAAATCGCCTTTTACAATACTCGGGGATTTATGGAAAATTACACGGCCTATGCGCAAAAATACGAAGATTCAATGCAAACAGACATTCAAGGCGTCGTATGGTCAAAATTAAAGGAAATTCTGATATTTAACCAAATGCCCGAAGATATCGTTAATAAAGAGATAAACGAATTAGATCTGTTTGTAAAAACAGGGAAAAATCTTCTTATTAAGGGAACTTTTTCCTCTCCTGTAAACATTGGGGATATCCCTTTTGCTTCTGTACTGTCTTTATGGGTAAGAGCGCGCCCGGAATTAAAAATCATGAACTGACAGCGCGTTGGAATTTTATTTCAAAGAATTGGAAAGAGTCTTAAATAAGGCTTTACGAGCTTTTGAAAATCTTTTGCCGACCGTTTTTCATCAATGGGAATATCTATCGGGACATACCTAATTTGCTGCCTTCCGGAAACGCGTGTTACGGAGCGGAAGAAAAAATGGAATGCAAGCCCCCGTTTCTTTCGGAAGAAACCGCAAGACACCTATTAACGGGCTTTTATTTTTGAAGAAAGAGATGCAAACTCCTATTGAAAATCTCTCTTCTTTTTTAGCAACATTCATCCTTAAAAACAGTTTTAAGCCCGATTATTCCCTGACAACAGAGATATCATATTCAGACGACAAAGATAGTATATTTTTTCCTAATATCGCGAAAATCCAGACCAGACACATCGCTCTTCAGATAAAAGCGGATATTTCAATAAAAAAGGCTCCCTTTCCAGAGAGCCCTTCTTTTCCGCCTCCGCTAAACCGAAAGAGAAACAATAAAAGTAACCAAACACCACATAACCACAGATGCCAAAAAGACATTCGTAATAACATAGTGAACGATATCCGAAAAATACGCCGGATTTGCCTTTTGCAAAACAACCCAGAAAATAAGCCGTCCAATGATAAAAATCATTAAGAAAAGAAGGTAAATTCTAAAATCCAGTAAGTTTGAAAATATCGTTTGCCGGTCGCTCCGCCGCAAAATAAAAATACTGAAAGCGATACCGATTAAACTGTACGGTTTAACAATAAACCCACTTTTAAAAAAACGGATAATTCCTTTAAACATATTTTTCGGTTTCGGCCCCTTTCATTCTTTATTTAAAGAAATCCAAAACAACGCGTCTGTTCTGCGCCCGTCCGGCTTCCGTATCGTTAGAAGCGACCGGATCAGCATAACCGAAAGCTTCAATCGTAATCCGCTGCGGATCAACTCCTTGACTGATTAAAGCTCTGGCAACGGACATCGCCCTCTTTTCGGATAATTTGACATTGTATTCCTTCGTGCCGACATTATCCGTATAGCCTTTGGCCGTCACTTTGTATTCCGGCTGATTCAAAAGCATTTGGGCAACAGGCATCAGATCTTTTTTCATAGACGGTGTCAACTGATAAGAATCAAATTTAAATCCTGCCAAATCAACGCTGGTGGCAACAACCTCTTCCTCACAAACATAATCTTCGGAAGTCGTTGTCGCGGCTGTCGTAGAACAGCAAGCCCCCAATGCCAAGAAGGAAAGAACGGAAAAGATTTTAAGTGCATTTTTCATTTTTATTCTCCTAAAAAATTAATCGTATTTTTTTATAAATACCTCTTTAATGTATATCCTCTTTTCAAAGAGTGCAACCTATTTATAAGGCAATATTTCTCTTTTTTTTACACTGTTTTTATTTTTTTGGAAAAGGTAAAAATAAAAAACAAAAGAGAGAACTTTTTTCAGCCTTTCCTCTTGACTTTTTCAAACCTTTAGGTATGACTTGATACCAAGAGTATTTCCACCTTTTCAGAAGGATATAAAGATGAAGAAAAAATACCTCGCGTTTATTCTACTTGTGGCCGCCCTCGTCGCTTTACAGTATTCTTCCATTTACATGTACGCCATTGAAGGACGCCCGTCCGGTTTTCCGAGAAGATTGGCGCAGGAACTGGCCGCCGGCTTTTTCTGCCTGGGCGGTTTTTTGTATCTGGCAAGTTTGACGAAATTGACCTATTGGATATTCTGGCCGTTTCTGATTACCGGATGCGTCGTTTACGGATATTTTTCTCATTTTTTCAAATACTATCTGGATTTGGAATTACTTTCTATTGTTCTGGGCGGAACAAAGGAAGAAGCCGTTCAGATGTTCCCTTACACGGCTTTCGGCATCGGACTTCTGGCTTCCTTTATTATTTGTTTTCTTTTTAAAAAAGCAGGTTTATTGTTTCGGTTTTCAAAATACGCGGCTGGTTTCTTTTTTCTGGTGATTTTCATTTGTTTTGTATCCAGAAAAGTCGGCTCCTCCACCGTTCCGATGAATCTGTTCCATTCGCTTAAGCTGTACGCCTTTTTACAAACGCCTGAAAGGCAGGATCTTGGACAGCCTTCAACCAGCGAGATTTTTCCGAACGACAGAATTTTCGGGCTTATCCGTCTGGAAAGCATGACCGGCCTAAAACATTATCCGAACGGGTACGAACGAAACAACATGCCTTTAGTCAACGCGATGAAAAACATCGTTAACTATCCGAATTTCTATTCTTTGGGACAAAGGACCAGCGTTGCCACACCGTTTATGTTCACTCGCGGCAATGAAGAGCATCCCGAACGGGCGCAAAACGAGGAAAGTTTTATTGCTCAGTTTAAAAAGCTGGGATGGCAAACTTTGTTTGAATCCCCCAGTGCTGCCAATTTTTCAAAACCCTTCCGTTTTTACAACTCCATCGCCGAAGAAGCGGACGAACATGTTTATGTTTACAATGACGAAGATGTTCCCGCCTTTTACAAATCCGTTTTGGATAAGCAGACAAAACCCCTTTTTCTGACAACAGGATTTAATTCCGTCCATAGGCCTTTCGGTCGGCGCCCGAAAACGGAAGTTTATTACCAGCCTGATTGTTTCGCTGCCAATTTGGACGAGATGCTCAAATGCCCGATTGAAGCCGTCAACAATGCCTATGACAGCGAAGTGCGCTTTATTGACAAGCTTATATATCAAATGATTGAAGCGACAAAAGAAAAAGAGGCTCTTTTATTCTTTGTTTCCGACCACGGCGAAATGCTGACGGACGACGGATTCCATAGGCCGGTCAGGGGCGACCGTTCCAAATCCAAAACTCTTCGCAATGTGGTGGCGTTTGTCTGGGCTTCCGACAGATGGATTGAAAAATATCCTCAAGAATGGAAAAACATTCAAAAAAACGCGCCGTATTATATGAACAGCGAAGTTCTTTTCCATTCCGCCCTACACTGTAATCGGATTGACAGTCCCGCTCTGGATAAAGAAAAGAGCATCTGCTCCGATACATTTAAGGAAAATACTGTCTTTAAAAAGCGCTATGAAAACGCCGGACCCGTTGACCCGATTAAAGAAGGAATGAATATTAACTTTTAAATTCCTCGCAAATGGGACAAATTTTTGCGCCGTCGGAAAGAAAATAATAAAAAAACCGTCAATTCCGCATCTCAACGGAAAGACGGTTTTTCTCTGTTTGTCTTTCAGAAGAGGACTTCCGAATTCAACCGGAACTCCAGCAGGAAAAACTGACGGAATTTAAGCAGATGTCAGTCCTGCCCTCATAAAAATACCGCCCTTTTCAAAAAATAAGAGACAATAAACAAAAGCGGCTACTCTCTCGTTTATTGTCCCTTTTATTCATAAGATTTGTCCTCTTACGCCTCTCCATTCTTTTTGGCCAAATTAACCGGTTCCTCCCCATCCCAACTGATGCCTTCCTTAACCACTTTGGCAGGAACGCCGGCAATAACGCAATGAGGCTTATCAAACTTTTTCGTCACGACGGAAGCGACGCCAACGATACAATCGTCCGGAATTTGCGCCCCCTTCGTCAAAGTAACCCTTTCTCCCAGCCAAACATGATTTCCGACCAAAATAGGAGTTTTTGGCGTATTCAATACCTTCCTTGTCTTATAATCCAAAACGGAATGACCGTCGCCCCAAATTTTAATACCGTTGGATATCATGCAATCTTTTCCGATTTTGCATGTATTATTCACCAAAGTAATTCCCATGTCGCACATGGAAGAATTTTCTCCGATTTCAAAATAATTATTTCCGTTATGCATGGCGACATACAGTCTTCCGCTGACATTTTTATGAATATGCACGATATTTTTATCCCCTTTAATCCGAAGATTAACTTTTGTTTTTATAGGGCTGTCTTTTCCAAAAGGGAGTTCTATTTTCACGGTGTTATACCGCCCTGAAAAAGAAATACGAACCCCTTTTGGAAAAAATTCGTACCATTTT
>CASFRQ010000063.1 GCA_949296785.1 uncultured Alphaproteobacteria bacterium | reverse complement strand
CATTTTACCGACGGAAGACAACAGATTCACTTTGGCAATCAGTTCGTCGCTGTTCGCCCGGACCAAGCTCACCCTCGTATCCAGATACTCCTGTTCCGCATCCAACACATCCAGAACCGTACGAGCGCCGACTTCCGCCTCTCGCTGCACGCCGTCCAAAGCCGATTTTGAAGCCTCTATCTGAGACTGAATGGAAACAATTTCCGCCTTTGCCGTCTGCCACTGTTCCCAACTCTGCGTCGCCTGTTCAATCACATCAATTTTCACTTTTTCCAACATAATGCGAGAACGGTTAGCCAACTGTTTTTGCTCCCGAATCTTGGCATAATCCCCGCCGCCTTGGAACAAAGGAACCTTCAAAGAAGCGCCGACCTGCCAAAAATCAACCTCATCATACCCGGCCAGCTGATTCCATTGTTTTCCCGCTTCCGCCGTCAAATCAAGAGAAGGCATTAAGTCACCCTTAGCCGTATTGACGGCGTATCTGGCAGCCGTTTCCTGATGCTTTGCCTGCTGGACCGAAGGATTGGCATACAACGCCAGCTCAATAGCTTCTTCCAAAGAAGAAGGAAGCAAGTGATTTAAATTAATTTTATCCTCCAAATTTTCCGGCAGACGGCCGACGATATTCTGATACTGCGCTTTGGCGATCTGTAAATCACCCTGCGCTTTAATACGCGCCGAGCGAGCGCCGGCCAAACGGGCCTCCGACTGCGCGACATCGGTTTTCGTTACTTCGCCAAATCGGAATTTATCCTTTGTAGACTGCAGATGCCGTTCCAAAACCTGCTCGTTGTTTGTTTGCAGATCCAAAACGGCCTCCGCCTGGACTACATTGACATAAGCAACGGCGGCCGCCTGCAGGACAGACTGTTCCGTCGCGATTAAATTTGACCGTTCCGCTAAAACATTGCTTTCGGCCGTTTTTACCTGAGAAACCGTTGAAAAACCGGAGAACAAAGGCTGAACAACCTGAGCAGACGCGGAAGACGGAGTATCATGAATCTTGCTCTTTCCACCGGTTTGTCCGAACAATTTGTCAGACTCCAAATTCTGGTACCCCCGCGCGATTGTCCCCTGCAAATACACCTGCGGCCGATAGCCGGTTTTTGCCTGCGTCACGGTTTCATCCACCGCTTTTAAATATACGCGATGAGCCGCCAAAGTCGGGTTCGATTCGTACGCATAAGAAAGCGCATCCCGAAAAGATTCCGACCGTGCAGACACCGATACAAAGCACAGCAAAGCCGCCAATGCCGTCGTCTTATATAAAATTTTCATATTATTCTTTCTCCTGATATCCTGTTTCTAAAAACCTTTTGGATACGAACTTATCAAATAAAATCAAATTATACAAGCATATAATTAAAATATTTTATTTTTCTTTTACGGTCAGGGGAGGATCGTTTTTAAAAAGCTCCTTGTATTGTTTTGATTGAACGGAAACCATTTCATCAAAAAGAAACGGATTTTCCTGAAAATTTTTCAACTGTCGCTCAAGAGCTTTCAGCGCCGCGGGGCAGAGGCCTGTTTTTCTGGCGGCGATAAAAATATTCGGATTGCGGAAAGTTTCTTTTGAAAAAGAGACTTCTTCCTCCAAAGCAAAGCGATCTATTTGAGACTGTCCGAAAACTTGCCCGGCCAGAATAAAATCAATATCGCCGGAAAGAAGACTGAGAAAAGCCTCTTTAGCGTCCATCACCTCTATTTCCCGAATATCGTTTTTAACAAAAGGAGCCATTTCATACCAATAAGATTCCTCCTCTTTCATCACGGCGCCTTTCAGATTTTTAAGTTCAGACATCGGTTTGACATTCCCTTTTTTAAACAAGGCGCGGAAAGTGTTATTGTATAAGGCAGGATACACCAGTTTTGAAAATTTCGCGGCGTCGGCATTGTAATAAACGCCGGGTAAAAGGTCTATTCTTCCTTCCGTCAGGGCATTAAACGCGTCTTCATAAGAAGAAAACATCACTATGTTCACGGGATTGCCCTCCATAACAACACCGGCCAACGCTTTTTTTAAAAACTCCTGATAAAAACCGTGAGGAATTGTTTTAAATCCTGAAATCGGCAAAGCCTCCTGCGTTGTCCAGGAAAAAGGAGGATACGGTACGACAATGCCCGTTTTTAAAGCCGGACAGTATGAAACCTCCTTCCTTTTCTGCGCCAAAGCAGGCAAAGCCAAAAGACAAAATGATAAAAACAAAACGCTGAATGATTTGAAAAATTTGAAATCAAAAAACATATTGCCCTCTTTTCCTATTCTTTATTCTTTTATTATTAAAAGTTTTCCATTATTTTTTTATTTTAGTTTTATTCCGCTTTTTTACCGAAATTACCGAAGAAACTTTATTGAACGGGCTCTGCCTCTTTTATTCCTTCCCTTTCGCATTCTCTTTATTTTATCCCGAGGAGAGGCAATATCCAACCCTTTCTTGTCCGACCTCTCCGTCTTTCCGTCGTTGTTGCCGGAGAAAAACAAATCAAAAAGAAACCTTTATTTTATGTTTTACCTCCGCATGCAAACACCCACGGCAAAAGAAGAATAAAGACGAAACCTCCTCAATTTAATCCGACCTTCTCATCTTTCAAAAGGTTAATGTTATCTTTTTTTGATTTTTCCTCCGCCTTTTTTTTCGTAAACACACGTTCTTTCGGGAAAAGAACATAGGCGCGAGTTCCTTGTCCTTCCTCGCTTTCAAGCCAAGCTTCGCCCCCGTGCAACTCCATCAGCCTTTTAACCAAAGACAAACCGAGTCCGCTGCCCGTATGCGTTTTCGTTAAAATATTTTCCACCTGAGAAAAAGGTTTAAAAAGCGTCTTTATCTTATCCGCCGGAATTCCGATGCCGTCATCTTTTATCTCAATTTGCAGACTGCCGTCTTTTCTTTTTTCACCTTTAATCCAAATATGGCCACCGGCATTCGTAAATTTAATGGCGTTGGACAGCAGGTTTAAAATAATTTGCTTAAACAACCTTTCATCCGCCAATAGGAAAATATCATCTTCAGAACAATCAATCCGAAACTCTTTTTCTCCCGCCGTCGGGTAAAAACGGACAATGCCGGCAAAATCCCGCAGCCTGGGGCAAAGAGGAAACAGTGCCTCTTCCAACCTCTGCTTGCCGCTTTCCGCCCGTGATAAGTCCAAAATATCGTTAATAAGAGACAAAAGATATTCCCCGCTGGAATGAATATAACGAATATAATCAAGATAATTCGTGTTGCCGAGCTTGCCGAATGTTTCCTCTTTCATCATTTCCGAAAAGCCCAGAATAACGTTCAAAGGCGTCCGCAGTTCATGACTGACATTCGCTAAAAATTCCGTTTTCATCTTACTGGCGCTTTCTGCCATTTCCTTTGCCGCCGTGAGATGCTGGATAGCGATATTCATTTCCCTCGCCTGAGTTTCCAATATTTTTTCGTTCGCCTGCAACGCTTCTATTTTGGAACGCAGCTTCTGTTCATAGGCCTGAATTTCCAGCCTGTCTTTTTCCAAAAGGCGGCGCTGCTCAATATGAGTACAGATTTCTTTAATAAAATCTTCCATCCGGCCTTCCTGATTTTTGTAAAAGCCGATGCCCTTGTCCGAAAAGAAACTGACGGCCCCCTCTATTTTCCCGTTGATAATAACGGGAATGCCGTAAGTGGAAAAATACTTTCTTTTTTTGAAACGTTGCTGATAATAATTTAGAGCGTCCAATCTGTCGTAACGAAACGGACGCCCCGTTAAAAAAGCTTTAGCCAAAGCGGAAGTTCGCCCTTTTTGCGTTTTCAAATCTATATGCGTGATATCTTTTATCTCATCCCAGGCGCCTATTTTCACATCCGCAATCAACTTGTCCTTCTCCTTCCGGGCGTAAAAAGCAAAAGCAAAACCATACTGCCGAACGATTTCGGACAAGACGCTCCGAATAAAATCGGTTTCCGGCATTAACTGCGGCAGTCCCCGAACATATGCCAACACCTGAAAAAACAGACTATAATCCTTCAACGCGTCTTCATTCATTTTGGCGTTTGAAATATCCTCAACCAGCCAAATATATAAATCCCCCTGGAAAGGAACAAAACAAAACCGGCGCCAAATCTGTTCCTTTCCCCGTATCTTAAAATCCAGACAAACCGGCGCGTCTCCCGGCGAAAGGCGGCGGAATTCCTCCAAAACGGTTTCATAATCCTCTTTAGACAGAAAAGATTGAAGAGAAAAATCCTCAATCCTGCCGGCGGACGCGGCAAACAGGGAATAAAAATAATCATTGGCATAAATAAAGGTTTCCCTTTTGCTCAGCATCAACCCCATCGGCATGCCGGACAAAATATGACGCGCCATGCCTTTACGCAATTCAAAAGCCTCTTGAACGGCCTCCTTCATCGCTGACAAAGCGACCTGCGACCGGCGTTTCACCCGACGAAGGATAAAAAGGAATAAAAGCGCCGCCAAAAATAAAAAGCACAACATACCCGCCGCGGCAAAGTAAGCGGGCAGTGTCAAAGTCAGATGCGCCACTTTTCCCCCGATATCTGCTTCTTCCCTTTTTATAAAATACAGACGCAAAAAACAGTTGTCAATTTGAAAAGACGGCTGTACTATAAAGCATTGCCCGGCGTCTAACGGCACAAGAGGGCGGGCTTTGTCCCGATGCCTTCGCCGCCGCCGGTTTCAGTGAGTTTTTAAGCAGGATTAAAGGAAACACAACATGGATAAAGAAAAAGCTTTGAGCGCCGCTTTGGCCCAAATTGAACGGTCCTTCGGCAAAGGTTCCATCATGCGTTTGGGACCAAAGGAAAATGCGGAGGAAATTCCCGCTATTTCCACGGGTTCTTTAGGACTGGACCTGGCGCTGGGCATCGGCGGCCTGCCAAAAGGGCGCATTATTGAAATCTACGGACCCGAAAGTTCCGGTAAAACGACCCTGGCTCTGCATGTTGTGGCGGAAGCGCAGAAAAAGGGAGGTTCCTGCGCCTACATTGATGCGGAACATGCGATGGACCCCATTTACGCGTCCAAATTGGGCGTCAATATCAACGACCTTCTGATTTCACAACCGGATACCGGCGAACAGGCGCTTGAAATCGCGGATACTTTGGTTCGTTCCGGCGCCATTGATGTTTTGGTTGTGGACTCCGTGGCGGCCTTGGTGCCGAAAGCGGAATTGGAAGGTGAAATGGGTGACTCCCATGTCGGATTGCAGGCTCGTTTGATGAGCCAGGCTTTGCGTAAAATCACCGCCTCCGTTTCAAAATCCAACACTTTGGTCATTTTCATCAACCAGATTCGTATGAAAATCGGCGTTATGTTCGGCTCTCCCGAAACGACGACGGGCGGCAACGCGTTAAAATTCTATGCTTCCGTCCGCATTGATATCCGCCGTACCGGACAGATTAAGGAAAAGGATGAAACCATCGGAAACCAGACCCGTGTAAAAGTGGTAAAAAATAAAGTGGCTCCTCCGTTTAAAACCGTTGACTTTGATATTATTTACGGTGAAGGCATTTCCAAAACCGGCGAACTGATTGACTTGGGCGTCAAAGCCGGCATTGTTGAAAAGTCGGGTTCCTGGTACTCCTACAAAGACAGCCGTCTGGCGCAGGGACGCGAAGGGGCGAAAACATTTCTGAAAGAAAATCCGAAAGTAGCGGAGGAGATTGAAGCTTCCATCCGCGCGCACGCTGCGGAAATTTCTCAAAAAATGATGACTCCCGCCGCCTCCGTTAAAGACGCGGATGATGAGACTGCTGCCCCGGCCGAAGCCGCCTCAGAGACTCAGGAGTAAGCCGCTCATAAAAAAAGAAACGGCCTGCTCCTTTACCGGGGAACAGGCTGTTTTTTTGTGAGGATTTTTAAGGAAATTTCTTTTGAAGGCTTGTTTTTTCAATGTTGTGGCGAACGGGATTTTTACAGTTTTTTTGAAAATCGCCCTCCTTACGCCGTTTTATTTATCCCAAAAAGTATTTTTTTTCAAGCAAACCAACAAAAACCCTATCCGTTCTTTAAAAAATGAGTTATAGTGCGAAAAAATTCAACCGTTTCAAAAACAAAACAAGGATAAAATCATGAGTATTACAAGCGATGTCCGTTCCAAGTTTATAGACTTTTTTATCAAAAAAAACCATGTTCATGTGCCCTCCGGCCCGTTGGTGCCGCAAAATGACCCAACTTTGATGTTCACCAACGCCGGTATGGTACAATTTAAAAACATTTACACCGGGGCGGAAAAGGCGCCCTACCCCCGCGCCACGACTTACCAAAAATGCGTCCGAGCGGGCGGCAAGCATACTGATTTGGATAATGTCGGCTATACATTAAGGCACCATACTTTTTTTGAAAT
>CASFRQ010000062.1 GCA_949296785.1 uncultured Alphaproteobacteria bacterium | reverse complement strand
CCTCCTTATTCAACCATTTTCGGAACGGTGAAAAAACCGTCCGCCGCGTGTTCGGAACAAGAAAGGATTTCCTTTTGTTTGCCACCGTCCGTTACCTCGTCCGTGCGCATGCGGATGGGGTCTTCTATAACGGAAGGCATCGGCTGCACGCCTTCAAGTTCGTCTGTTATCATTTCCCGGTCAATCCAGGAGAGCGTCTCGGAAAAAGAGGCGGCCATTTGTTCGGCTTCTTCCTCTCTTAACCGGACGCGCACCCAGAAGGCCATTTCCTTAATAATTTTGGAATCTATTTTCATCTATGACCTCATTTTTATATATTAAAATGCTTTCGCCTGCAAAATGTATATGAAAATAAAGCCTTTTAAATTTTTTGTCCAGCGTTAATTGTTTACAAAGGAATAATTTTTCCTTTTCGGGAAATTTTATGAAAAATGGTTTTTAATAAAGTCGTTATTGTGAGGAGGATATGATAAAAATCCTTTGTTTGGACATAAGGGACATTTATTCTTCGCTTGGAAAAGGGCAGTGATGTTTTTGTTAAAAACAAGGTATTATTTATCGTGATTCAGTTTTTTACTTTTTCGCGCCGTATGCCGGCAAAGTCTGGCCTGTTGTCAATAAAACAAGGGGACATCAATCAACATTACCGTATGGTCTATGGCCGGAGAATATAATGACAAAATAAAAGAAAAAGTGTTTCCTTGTATGAAAATCAACACATAACAATCAAGAAAATTTAACCCGCTTTACCGGGTAAAGGAGGAGCAGAAGCAACGATTTCCAAAAAAGGAGAAAGCGTTAGTATGCGCTTATAGAAATGGTATATCCCGCTCAAAAGTTTTCTCGGAACAGGGAAAAGAAGTTAATGGACACTCATGGCCCTCAGGTCGTTTTGCGCCGCCAAAGCCAAGGCTGTTTGCCGGTCCAGGGCGCATCCCATGTAGGCCCCTTCCGGGCTGTAAATAGCCCAGACAGTGCGGTGGTTGATAATGTCTTTTTTGACGAAGGCGACATCTTCCTTCAATCCCCATTCGCTGAAGTCTTCTTCCAAGAGCTCATCTTCAACAGAGGGGAGATTTGATGAGCGTTTCATTCTTCCGTTTCTTCCTGTTTATGACTCTTTTGGGGAGTCTCTTCATAATTTTTGTTCAAAATCAAATGCGGTTCCGTTTCTTTTTTTTGGATGGCGATTTTGGTTATTTTCACTTTCGGTTCTATTTTTTCAAGGTAAATACTGAGTAGCCCTTTATCTAAAGAAGCACCCGCCACCTTTATCCCGTCCGCCAGCATAAAGGATTTGACGAACTGCCGCCCGGCAATGCCCTTATATAAATAACGCGTCTGAGGGTCAGGCTGCTCGTGTTGCCGTCCTCGGATGACCAGTTGGCTGCCTTCAACGGAAATATCCAGATCCTCTTCCCCGAAACCGGCGACAGCCAAAGTGATTTTTAACTTTTCATCCGGCGGGATGACTTCTATATTGTAAGGAGGGAACCCTTCCTGCGTTGACTTGGAAAGCCTTTCCATCATTTTTTCCAGTTCTTCAAAGCCCAGCATCAACGGGTTTCCGAAGGGAACAATCCGGGACATTTCTTTCTCCTGTTATGGTTTCTTATAAGACACAGATAGGAAGGATGATTGTTTTTTTCAAGAGCTTTTTCTTCTTTTTTAACCGGATGGGCTTATTTTTTCTAATTTTCCAAAGTTCTTTTCAAAATATTGATGTCTTCGTTCAGATTGGCGTCGGTTTTCAGCAAGTCTTCAATCGTTTTTATCGCGTGAATGACGGTTGTATGGTCCCGGTCAAACTTCAGCCCGATTTCCGGTAAAGACTTGGTCGTCAATACCTTAGACAGGTACATGGCCACCTGTCTGGGGCGGGCGATTTTGCGCTCTTTCTTGGCGGATTTCAAATCAGCGACTTTCAGATTGTAATGCTCCGCTACCTTTTTTTGGATTTCTTCAATCGTGACTTTGCGCTCGCAAGCACCCAAAAGGTCTTTGAGAATATCCTGCGTGCTTTCCAGAGTAATCGGCAGGCCGATAAGTTGCGAATGGGCGACGACGCGGCGCAAGGCGCCTTCCAACTCGCGGACATTGGTTGAAATATGGTGCGCCAAAAAATCAATAACCGTTTCCGGTACTTCGGCACCCATCATCTGCGCTTTGGATTGTAAAATGCCAAGCCGCAATTCATAGGTCGTGGGGTAAATATCCACTACTAACCCGTATCCCATGCGGGTTTTCAGACGGTCCTCAATCCCCTTTAAATCTACCGGGGAAGAATCGGCTGTTAAAATAATTTGCTTACCTTGGTCCACCAGGGAGTTAAAAGTGTGGAAAAATTCCTCCTGCGTTGCTTTTTTGCCGCAGATAAACTGCACATCGTCAATCATCAAAACATCCACGGAACGGAACATATCCCGGAAAGAGACGGTGTTGTCATACCTGAGCGCCTTGACAAACTGATACATAAATTTTTCGGCGGACAAGTACAGGACTTTGCGTTCCGGGGAAAGTTCCTTAATCCGCCAGGCAATGGCCTGCATCAGGTGCGTTTTGCCCAGCCCGACCCCGCCGTGCAGGTACAGGGGGTTGAAGGAGATTTCCTTCATTTCCGCCACTCTTAAAGCGGCGGCGTAGGCAAATTCATTCGGCTTTCCCACAACGAAATTGTCAAAAGTGTAGCGAGGGTCAAGATTTGTGGAAACTTCGTTCGTATCGGATAAATCCGTTCCGGCTGTTTCGTTTGCCGGAGAAAGGTTTCTCATCGGCCCGTTTTCGCTTTGCGGAAAAGGCTCTTCTTTAACGGCGGCTTCCTGCTTTAACCGGACGGGAGCCACCTTAAATTCCAAAGAGGACATGTCAGGGTTGACCGTTTGCCACGCGCTTAAAATATCATCGGCGTAATTTTTTTGTATCCATTCGTTGATAAAGCGGGTAGGAACGAACAAAACGGCCGAACAGGCGTCAGCCTCGTGCGGCTCAATTTTTTTCAACCAGCGGTTCAGGACATTTTCGCCCAAACTTTCTTCCAACAAAGTACAGACGGCGTCCCATTGTTCCAACAAAGTCATTTCCAAAACGATACCTCAAAGAATCCGGGTGGGAACTGTTTTCTTCCAACGGGGGAAGAATAGAGACATACTAAATAAACTTGAAAAAAAAAGCAATAACGACTTTGAATTAAATTTTATGCGTTTAGTCTATATGCGAATGAGAAAGGGAAAAACAAGACAAAAGAAGTTTCATTGCCCTTTTCCCCGAGATTTGTTTTGTCCCGCGTCGGCATGCTTATTGTTATTTGAAATTTTGTTAATGTTAAAAATTCGGTCGCCGCCCGTGTTCGGACGGGCTTGTTTCATCCGCCGGGCAATGTTAATTTTTTCTTTTTCCGGACGACAGGTGTTTTTCGGCTCTTGGGAGATGCTTGTTTTTTCTGTTGTCGGGCAGTTTTCATTATCCGGAAATACTGATATCGGAGATCAGTCTTCTGCTCTTCTCTGGTACCGGAGGAAGATGAATTTTCCCTTCAGACAATATTTATTCTCCGCGGCCGAATAATGTCTGTTTCTTTCGTCGTCAAAGGACATTTATTCTTTCTGTTGCCGGACGGGACTTGTTTCTTTAAAATTTTAAGCTGAATTATGATTTATGTATGAGATTTCTTTCCGAGGCGAATCCTAAAGAAACAGGAAGGATAATGATTAAATATGATAAAACCGGGTTGTTTTGATATAAGGAAAGTTACCATACGCCGACGAATTGAAGGAATCCCGTTTCCTTTTGAAATCCGACCGATTTTGAGGTTTTCTCTTATTTTATTTTTCCGGTTTTTAGGTTTGCTAAGTACCCGTGAAGTTTACTTGAAGGCAAAACTTCTTTTTCTGTTCAAACCAGAAAACCATCATAAACAAACACATGCCTGTGTTCATGGCTTATAACATGTTTCCATATTCATTGAACGAAATCTTATTTATTTAAAACCTTTTTTAAGTATTTGCCGGTCCAGCTTTCGGGAACCTCTGCAACCTCCTCCGGCGTACCGGCGGCGACGATGGTACCGCCCTTGTCTCCGCCCTCGGGACCTAAGTCCAAAATGTAATCGGCGGTTTTGATGACATCCAGATTATGTTCAATAACAACGACGGTGTTGCCTTGGTTGACAAGTTCATGCAAAACTTCCAGCAGTTTTTTGACATCGTCAAAGTGCAGGCCGGTGGTCGGTTCGTCCAAAATGTAAAGGGTTTTGCCGGTGGCTTTGCGGGACAGCTCTTTGGCCAGTTTGACCCTCTGCGCTTCACCGCCGGAAAGGGTGGTGGCCGACTGCCCGAGCTTAATATATCCCAACCCGACTCTTTTCAAAATTTCACATTTATTGCGGATGGATGGGACAGCCTGGAAAAATTCCAAGGCTTCATCCACGGACATTTCCAAAACATCCGAAATGGATTTGCCTTTATAGGTTACCTCCAGTGTTTCCCGGTTGTAGCGGGTGCCCTGGCACACATCGCATTTGACGTAGACATCGGGCAGAAAGTGCATTTCAATCCGCAAAACGCCGTCGCCTTGGCACGCTTCGCAGCGGCCGCCCTTCACATTAAAGGAAAAGCGTCCCGGTTTGTAACCGCGGGCTTTCGCTTCCGGCAAAGCGGCGAACCAGTCGCGAATGGGGGAGAAAATGCCGGTGTAAGTCGCCGGGTTGGATCTGGGCGTCCGGCCGATGGGCGATTGGTCAATATCAATGATTTTATCAATATAACCGACGCCTTTAATGGCTTTGTATGGGCCGCTTCTTTCTCTTGTGTGATTCAGAATGTTGGACAGGCCTTTATAAAGCGTTTCAATAATCAAAGAGGATTTTCCCCCGCCGGAGACGCCCGTGACGCAGGTAAAAGTTCCAAGAGGAATGGACGCTGTCACATTTTTCAGGTTATGGACAGAAGCCCCCTGGATAACAATTTTTTTACCGTTGCCGGAGCGGCGTTTTTCCGGCACTTCTATTTTTAAAGCGCCGGACAGGTACTGTCCCGTCAGGCTGTTCGGGTTTTTCATGATTTCCCGGGCCGTGCCTTCGGCGACGACTTGACCGCCGTAAATGCCGGCTCTGGGGCCGATGTCTATAATGTGGTCGGCGTGGAACATTGTATCCTCGTCATGTTCCACGACCAAAACCGTATTCCCCAAATCGCGCAGGTGGAATAAGGTTTCCAACAGCTTGTCGTTATCCCTTTGGTGCAGGCCGATGGACGGTTCGTCCAAAACATAAATCACGCCCGTTAAGCCGGAGCCGATTTGGGATGCCAGCCTGATTCTCTGCGCCTCGCCGCCGGAAAGGGTGCCGGCAATCCGGTTCAAAGCCAGATACCCCAGCCCGACATTATTTAAAAACTTCAGTCGTTCGGTAATTTCTTTTAAAATAGGGGAGGCGATTTCCTTATTCTGCGGCGTTAAGGAATCGGGAACGGAGGAAAACCAAGCATAGGCCGCCTCAATGGACTGGTCTGTCGCCTCAGAAATGTTTTTCCCGTTGACTTTGATGGCCAACGCCTCCGGTTTCAAACGGGCGCCTTTGCATACTTCGCAGACGGTGTTGTTCTGGTATTTCGTGATTTCGTCGCGCATCCAGTCGGAGTCGGTTTCCAAATACCGCCGCTCCATGTTCGGAATCACGCCTTCGTAACGGGTGGCGGCGTCGCCGTAAAGAATTTTCTTTTGAATATCTTTGGGAATGTTCTTCCAAGGCGTGTCCAAAGAAAGCTTAAAACGACGCGCGACGCTTTCAATTGCTTCCCTGTGCCAGGGGTAGATTTCCCCGGAAGAGCCGGACCAAGGGGCGATGGCGCCTTCCTTAAGTGTTTTTGTCTCGTCCGGAATAACCAAATCAGGGTTGATGTCCATCTTAAACCCCAGCCCGTCGCAGGCGGGGCAAGCGCTGTGCGGATTATTAAAAGAAAACAGGCGCGGTTCAATCTCTTCAATCGTAAAACCCGAAACGGGACAGCAGAATTTGGAAGAGAACAAAATCCTTTCCCCCGTTTTCGCGTTTTCCGCCACTGCCAGCCCGTCCGACAAAACCAGACAGGTTTCAAAAGAACTGGCCAGGCGGGACTGAATGTCCGGCTTGATAACGATGCGGTCCACGACGACTTCAATCACATGCTTGATGTTTTTTTCCAGTTCGGGCACTTCCTCTATATCATAAAAGGTACCGTCTACCTTAACTCGTTGAAAGCCTTTTTTTTGGATTTCCTTCAGCTCCTTGCGGTATTCGCCTTTGCGACCGCGGACAACCGGTGCTAAAAGGTAATAGCGCTCCCCTTCCGGCAAAGCAATAAGCCTGTCCACCATTTGCGAGACGGTCTGGCTTTCAATCGGCAGACCTGTCGCCGGCGAGTAGGGAACGCCGATTCTGGCCCACAAAAGGCGCATGTAATCGTAAATTTCCGTTACCGTGCCGACTGTGGAACGCGGGTTTTTGGAGGTGGTTTTCTGCTCAATGGAAATTGCGGGGGACAGACCTTCAATGGAATCCACATCCGGCTTTTTCATCAAATCCAAAAACTGGCGCGCGTAGGCGGACAAGCTTTCCACATATCGGCGCTGGCCTTCCGCGTAAACGGTGTCAAACGCCAGGGAAGATTTCCCCGAACCGGACAGGCCGGTCATGACGGTCAGTTTGTCTTTCGGAATATCCACATTGATATTGCGCAGGTTGTGCTCCCTCGCGCCTTTGATTT
This sequence comes from uncultured Alphaproteobacteria bacterium, assembly GCA_949296785.1. Classification (GTDB taxonomy): domain Bacteria; phylum Pseudomonadota; class Alphaproteobacteria; order CASFRQ01; family SAAU01; genus CASFRQ01. The sequence continues at coordinate 4,416 of CASFRQ010000062.1, read as the reverse complement.
TGATAAAGGACATGGTGAACCCTTCTTGTTTTCTAACTTATTTTCATAAAATATTTGTATTTGCCTTTATATAGGATTTATTTTTCCAAAAATAAAGAGAAAGGTTAAAATAAAAAGAAAAATCATAAAAAATGGCGAAAGGGATAAAAAAAACTCCTCTTTTCGCCGGATATCTGTTATGATAACCCTATGACAAACGAAGAAAAAAAAATGCTGCGTCCGGCTTTAAAAGAACCGTTGGCCCCGTTAAGGGACGAGGAGGCTTTCTTCCGCCTGCCTTTGCCCGGCGTGGCGAAAGACGACGACGCCCTTTTACCGTCTCAGGCGGACACTTGGCTGTCCGATGAAAACGCCGTGGCGTTTATGAACGCTTTTAAGAAAGGGGAGGATGTTTCCGGTTGGGATTTGCACGGGCTGAATCTGAAAGGGGCGAATTTAAAAGGCGGCAGCTTAAAAGGGGTTAATCTGTCCCACGCGAACCTGACCGGCGCGAACTTAAGCGGGGCGGATTTGACGGGTGCGGATTTGTCCTTCGCCTATTTGGAGGCGGCGGATTTGTCCGGTGCGGATTTAACGGACGCCGATGTGTGCGGTGCGTTTGTACGTCAGACAAATCTGACCGACGCCGTGATGGATGAAAAGGACCGTAAATATTTGGAATTCGCCGGTTGGCTGGTGGAAGAAATTGAAAACGGCCGTATTGATATCCGAAATATTCCGAAGGAGGAACTGCGCTTTTTGGATATCCGACTGTTGGACTTGTCAAAGGTTAATTTTAATGAAATGGACTTGGACGCTTTCGTTTTGCAGGGGGTGAACCTGACCGGCGTTCGCATTGATAAAAAGCAGATGATGTCTTTAGCTCAATTGTTGTACAGCAATAAATACATTGCAAAACTGAGGAAAAAGGAGGCTCTTCAAAGAGCTCGCTTCGTTGCCAGATGCGAGGCCGCTTATCAGGAACGTATTCGCGAATGGGGTTTGAACGACAGCCTGATGGACAGGATGGAGGCGGACGCTTTAAAACAGGCGCGGGCGACGGGGCTGTCGCGTCCGATGATGAAAAACGGCGCGGAGTATGAGGCTTATTTAACCGAGGAAGAGGAGGAACTTCTTAAAAAAGGTGACAAGGAAGGGGAAAAAGCGCCGGAGGCTTCTCCTTCCGCGGCAGCAGAGGAAAGTAAAAACGCTTCCGGCGGCCAGGCGGAAATGGTATTGCCGAGAGGGTACGCTTTTTCGGCTGTGGGGGCAAAGGCGGTTTCAGATGAAAATGCCGGCCACAAAGGGGGAATTTTGGAAGGGGGTTCCTCTTTGGAAGATATGGGAAAAGAGGACCTTTCGGCCGTGTCGGCGCCGGACGGAAAAATGGATTGGACGGCGAGGGAAGCTTTGGAAAAAAGCGCTCTTTTATCACAAGAGGAGGAAAGTGTTCCGGTGGATGCGTGGATTTTGGGCGAACCGCAGGGGGAGCGCCGGGACGCAGAAGAAAAAATACCTCTTTCCGAAAGGAACGGAGCGGAAAGCGAAGAGGAATATATCGTTTTGAAAAAAGGCAAACCGTCCGCGCCGAAGAAAAAGACGAACAACAGGGACTAAGTCATGAGATTTCATTTAAATCCCGCCTATGCGGAACGAAGAAAAGCTCTGAAGTGGATAGGGTTGCGTGTCTTTATCGGCTTTTTGATTTTCTACGGTGTTTTGTATTTCTGGCTGCCTTTTTGCAATATGATAGGCGACGGGTTTGACGCTTTGTCTTTTGAAAGGGCAAAGCTGTTTTGGAAAGAAGCGTTGTTGTCCCCGTCCATGATTTGGGACAGGTATTTGGACTGGTTGTGGATTTTTATGTTTGAAACGCCCAGGCACACGACCTGGAGCAGTTTTTTTGCCTGGAATCTGCCTTTGGTACCGACGGCGGCATTTGTTTGGTCTTCTTATTATTTTCTGGTGGTGTCGCCGCATGATTTGAGCGTGAAATATTTCGGTTCTTCCCACTATGCCAGGGAAGACGAAGTTAAAAAAATGGGGTTATTCGGGGGAAAATTCCTTCTGCTCGGCACTTTCGCCGGAAAAGAGCTGAGAATGCCGGATTCCCGGTCGGCTTTGTGCATGGGGATTTCCGGCAGCGGGAAAACGACGGGATTGGCGATTCCGAATGTGTTGAGTTTGGATAAATCGTCTTTGATTATCAATGACCCGAAGGAGGAGATTTTTAAAGCCACGAGCGGCTACCGTTCCTCTTTGGGGCCGGTGTATCATTTTAAGTGGACGGCGTTGGACAACCCTCAGAAAGGAGTTTATTGGCCGTCTTGGAATCCTTTAGCACCGGAAAATATGGATTCTTCTTATTTAAAAATCAGTTCTCATGTTAACGGCATCGTCAAATATTTGATTCCCGACGGACCGGAAGGAACGGATCCTTATTGGGTGAAAGCGGGCAGGGATTGCCTCGGCGGCATGGGGGCCTATTTGTGCATCAAGTGCAAACAGGCTAAAGCGAACGATTATTTTGAAAGCCGTTTGAGGGAAGGAGCGCTTGACGAGGAGGATTATAAAGTCCTCTTGTCCTACTATATATCCATGAAGCAGACGGAGGAAGTACGGGAGGCGATTCGCCTGGCTCGTTCAAAAAGCATTTCTTCGGCAAATTACTTACCCATCGGGTCTTGGAATAATGTCCCGAAAGTCTGGCGGGGGCATGACTGCTGTTTCGCGATGCTGGTGGATATGCTGAACAGCAACCAAATCAAATACACGAAAGAAATTGAGGATAAAAAAGCTCAAGGGGACATGGCTGCGATGAACGCCGATCCCTGGCAGTATATTTTGACGGATATGGTTTTGGAAACGGCTTATTATAACTACGGGCGGTTGACTTTGCTGAATTTAAACGAGGTGTTGTCCCTGCCGGATAAGCAGAGGGCTTCCGTGATTTCCATGGCGATGTCCGGCATCAATATTTTTAAAAGCGCGGCGGCGAGGTTGAGGACAAGCGTGAATGACATCTGCTTTGAACAATTGCGCGGGATTCAGGATTCCGAAACGGGAGAGTATTATCCTGTGACGATTTATTTGACCGTCCCTTATGAGGATTTGGGGTCGTCCGCCTCCATGCTGAATAACCTTTTTATCAATATGCTGTCGTCCAAACTAATAAGCAACGGACCGGGGGAAAGCGGGTACGGTCCTTTTCCGGCGTCTTTTATTTTGGATGATTTCCAGTATATGCCCTCTTTGGATTCCATTACGGACGGCGTCGTGTTCGGACGTAGCAAGGGGAACAGCTACCTCTTTATGTTCCAGGATTGGCACCAGCTGCAAAAGAAATACGGCGAAGGGAAAACGGATATTCTCCTGCATATGCCGGCCGCGAAAATCGTAAAACAGGCCAATAATATCCAAACCCGCAACAGGTTGGTTTCCCATTTGGGAAAAACGACGAAAATGAGCTATTCCGTTAGTGAAAACTGGCTGATAGGCAACCACTTGAAGCTGGATGAAAAGCGCAAGTATAAATATTATAAGGACGACGCTATCAGTAAAGGCGGTATTTTGAAGATGAAGCCCGACAAGGAGCTTTTGATTTACACCGGGTACAACGGTTTGCCGATTGACGCCAAGACGCCTCTGTATTTTAAAAGCGAAAAATATAAACAAAAGGCGTCTCTTCCGCCTTCTCCCCATATTTCGGATTATATTCTGAACCTGCGTCCGAAACAGGATATGTCCGTTCTTTTGAAAATCAATTTGGATGTGGATTAAAAGATTCCGCCTCTCTTTTTAATCAATCCATCCCCTCTTTTTAAACAATCTGCCTCTCTTTCTTTGAACAAAAAGAGGTTTTGACTGTTGAGTATCTATACGCATCCGCTCTTATTTCTTTTACAGACAACAATCTTTTGAAGGTCAGAGAGATGAAGACGGATAAGGCAAGGGGACGGCAGAAAAAGTATTGATACTGCTATTATTCGGAAGTACTGGACTCAGAGGCGTTGAAAAGGACGATCGGTTTGGGCGGAATCTGCCAAGACGGCGATTTCGGCATCAGGTGTCCGGCTGCCCTTAAAACGGTTGCTAACCTACTTAAAAAGTTTGGAAATCAAGACTGTTTACCGAGTTTTTCAGATTTAAAGAGTCGCGCACAAAATACTCGGGCATGTTCACGCGCAATATGTTCCGTTTCGTGGAAAAGGACGTCATAAATTCATCCGGACTGCCCGGTTGCATGATTTCAGACTTTTTACTTATGTTTGGCAAGCGAAAAATATCAGGAGGCCGGTTGTTTTTTTAGCGAAAACAGGAGGCTTTTTTAGAGTTCTGTTTCCTTAATTTCCAGAATATCTTTCATGCGCAGCCATTGGGGCGTGCCTTCTTTAAGCGTTTTTAAGGCGATGCCCGCCTGGCGTTTGGCGTTCGGAT
>CASFRQ010000061.1 GCA_949296785.1 uncultured Alphaproteobacteria bacterium | reverse complement strand
CAATACGAGGCGGATTTGGAACATGGCCGCATTTCACTGACTTCTCCTTTGGCAAAGGCCTTGATTGGCCGAGAAGTAGGCGATTCCGTGGAATTTACGACACCTCGCGGCACTCGCTGTTACGAGGTTTTGGATGTCAAGTTTGTTTAAATATTGATAGTCAAAGGTAAGCGAGGAAGGGAAGTTACGAACTTCCCTTTTTTTTTATAAGTAAGGGGCGTAGCCTTTCTTGTGTTTAAGTGATTTTTTATAGAAAAATAAAGAATTATTTTATTCCGTAGTTGATAGAATCGGGCAATTATTTGAGAGCATTATGTCTTTATAATCATGCTTTCCGGTTTCATATTAAAGACAGTAATAAATTTACGGAGGATAAAAGATGAAAGGAATGATTATGAGCGTCCTATTAAGCGCGGGTTTAATAGCCGGAACAAATGCAAAAGCTACAGAAAATACAAACCCGTTCGGACTGGTTTACGACGGAGCCGTAACTGAAAATGTTGCGGGAAAAGTCAATATTCATCCGACAACATATAAATTGCATAGTTTGAATATTGCCGCCAATATTTATACGCCTGCAGATTATAACGCTTCTAAAAGCTATCCGGCGGTTGTTATCGCTCACCCGAACGGCGGTACCAAAGAGCAAGTTGCTGGTCTTTATGCTCAGCGTTTGGCCGAAAACGGCTATATTACCATAGCTGCCGACGCTTCTTATCAAGGGGCAAGCGGTGGCGAACCTCGGCATACCGACAAGCCGGCATACCGGGAGGAAGATATTCATGGTATGATTGACTATATTTCGCAATATCCGGGCGTTGATAATAACAGAATTGGTGTTTTGGGTATTTGTGGAGGTGGTGGTTATACATTGAAAGCCGCGCAATCTGATAAAAGGTTAAAAGCCGTTGCCACCTTGAGTATGTTTAATACAGGACGTGTTCGTCGTAACGGCTATCAGGACAGCCAGCTTGATACAGTTCAGGAGCGTCTCTCCAAAGCTGCTGAAGCTCGTGCGGAGGCGGTGAAAACCGGTAGAGAAAGGTTAGTCGGTTCAATGGCTGGCGTCACCGATGAACAAGCCGCAAAACTGCCGTTTGATTTATACCGTGAAGGGTTTCAGTATTATATGCGGACTTACGCTCATCCGAATTCTACTTTTGAATATACCGAAAGCAGTCTGATGGATTTGATGACTTGGGATGCGACGGACCAGATTGAGCTGATTAACCAACCGTTACTGATGATGGCCGGAGAAAAAGCAGATTCATTATATATGACTCAAGACGCTTATAACAAAGCGACCGGAACAACCGACAAAGAGCTGTTTCTTATTCCTGGTGCGACGCATATCCAGACCTATTATGTGCCGGAATATGTTAATGTTATCAGCGATAAATTGGTTAAGTTTTACGATGAAAAATTATAGAAAGGAGTAAAGATATGAATAAATTCGCAGCTTCGTTTCTTGCCGTTTTGTTGGCTTCAGCCTGTTCTGATAATGAAATCAAAATTGCCAGACAAGGCAGTTTTCCTGTCGGCGGCACGACGATTCAGCGCAAAGGAACATATGATAATTCAAGGTTTGTCGGTTGGGCGGAACAGGTTGAAACAGGACAAAGTTATCGCGGAGACCATGCTTTTGTAAATTACCAGATTCCGGTAAAAGCCAATAAATATCCGTTGGTCTTTATTCATGGTTACGGCGGCTCCGGCGTTTGTTGGGAAATGACACCGGACAATCGGGACGGCTTTGCAACCTTAATGCTTCGTAAGAAATATCCGACTTATGTTATGGATTTACCGGGACGGGGCAGAGCCGGACGCACGACAGCCGAAAATCATACCAAGCCTGTCGCGGACGAAATGTTTTGGTTTGACATCTGGCGGATTGGCTTGTGGCCGAATTATAATGAAGGAGTACAGTTTTCAAAAGATAAGGAATACTTGTCTCAGTTTTTCCGCGAAATGACACCGGATTTGAGTAATCATACACTGGATATTCCGGCTATCAGCGCTTTGGCAGATAAAATCGGCAGCCATATTTTAGTAACTCACTCTGCCGGAGGTTATCCTGGCTGGGTTGTGGCGATGCAAAACAGTAATGTTAAAGGCGTTGCAGCTTTTGAACCGGGGGGATTTGTTTTTCCAAGAGGTGAGGTACCTGCTCCAATGCCAAGCTTAACCGGGACATTAAACGGTGTAGAAGTTTCTGCCGAAGAATTTAAAAAGCTGACTGAAATTCCGATTGTCTTGTATTTCGGCGATTATATTCCCGAAGAACCAAGCCAAAACTTGGGCGATGAAAACTGGCGCGTCCGATTGAATATGGCACGAAAATTTGTTGAAATTATCAATAAACATGGCGGTAATGCGACGCTTGTTGAACTTCCCAAACTTGGAATTAAAGGCAATACGCACTTTTTAATGCAGGATTTGAATAATGATGTTATCGCCGATTTGTTTGACAAATGGCTTAAAGAAAACAAGCTGAAATAAAAGTCTGTAATCTAAAGCCGGTCAGTCTTGGTCTGACCGGCTTTTTGCGTTATTTTGAAAAATTATAAATACCTTCGCGGGTAATCACCATTCCGGCAGTTGTTCCGGTAAAGTGAACAACATCCGGCCTGTTAGCGGTTCCGAAATCCAGATAAATCAATTTTTCTGTTTTAGACGGATTTGAAATAACGTGCGAACCGCTTATATCGGCCGGAAAACAAATAATGTCTCCGGCATTGAGATGAATATCGCCTCTTTCCGTTTTGACCATTGCTTCTCCGCGGATGATATAAAAGACCTCTTCGTTTTCTTCATGATAGTGATAACCGTAAGCATATTTTCCGGGCTCAACTTCCACAAAATTGGCAGAACATTTGGCAATGTCTTCAATAACCGGTTTGACGCTAAACTGATTGTTGCCTTGTGTTTGTACTTGTGCCGGAATGTCACGGTAATTTTTTACAATTATTTCTTTCATCTGTTTTCTCCAAAATGATTGCATTTAAGAACAATGATTTTATAATGATATTTAGATTAAAATGTAAAGTAGGCACTATTTTATTATGAAGTATGCAAAAAGTAACTTTTGGAGAAAATAAGGTGATTTCAAATAAAAAAATTTTAGATTGTCCTGTAGCAACCACTGTCAGCTTAATTGGTAATAAATGGAAACTGCTGATTATCCGTGATTTGTTTAGCGGAACTAAACGCTTCGGGGAATTGCGTAAAAGCTTGGACGGTATCAGTCAACGCGTTTTAACCGAAAATCTTCGCAGTCTGGAGAGTGACGGACTTCTTGACCGTAAAGTTTTTGCGGAAGTTCCGCCCAGAGTTGAATATAGCCTTAATGAAACAGGATTGTCATTACAGCCGATAATTGCGGCAATGGCGGAGTGGGGGACAAACTACAAAAACAATCAGTCGTAAAATTCTTCCAAACAGATGTCAGTCAGCTGTTTTTTATCTGATTGATGTTTGTTTTAGGCGGCGTGCCAAACATACGTTTATATTCGCGGTTAAATTGGCTGGCGCTTTCATAGCCGACTTTATAAGCCGCATTAGCTGCATCAAAATTTTCGGATAACATCAATCTTTGAGCCTCATAAAGGCGGAGCTGCTTTTGATATTGCAACGGACTAAGGCTGGTTACTTTGCTAAAATGGCGGTAAAATGATGATTCCGCCATATTAAATTTTTGCGCCAACTCGTCTATTTTCAAAGGTTGGCTGTAATGTTCCTTAAGCCAGACAATGGCATTTGCGATACGATTGTTCTGTGAACCTTTGGTATTGATTGAACGAAGAATATCACCCAATGGCGAGGTCAGTAAAAGATAATGAATTTCTTTAATAATCATCGGCACCATAATCTTTTGTTTTTCTGGTTGATTTATAAGAGAAATCAACCGGTAAAAGGCATCCAACAGATCCTCGTCGGTTTCGGCAATTCCCATGCCGCGCTGCGTCGGTTCATTGTGTGGATAATTCCCATCGCTTAAAAGCTGACTGATAAGATAATTGTCCAAATCCAAAACCAGAGTCATAAACGGTTTTTCGGGACTGGCTTCTATAATGCTGCCGACTGTCGGAATATCAATGGATGTAACAATAAGTTGATTTTCGTTATATATATAACTTTCAGAGCCGAGTGTCGCTCGTTTTTTTCCTTGCAAAACTACAATCGCCATAGGTTTGTAAAAACAATGCTGGTTAAAAGTCGGAGCGGTTCTGAGCGAAACGCTAAAGCCTTTAATGCCTGTTTGCAACATTCCCGGAGTCGTAAAAAGCTTCTGTACCTTCATTTAGGAATAATGCTTTTTACAGGAGGGAATGTTATGGCAGAAACAGCTTTGAACGCCAAACAAAAATCAATGGCGGCAGTGGCTTCCTATGCTGCTCGCGGTAATCAGGACGGTTTGAAACAAGCCTTGATTGATGGATTGGATGCAGGCGTTACCGTTAATGAATTTAAAGAAATCTTGGTGCAAGTTTATGCTTATTGCGGTTTTCCGAGAAGTCTTAACGCTTTAAACACTTTGATGCGGTTGGAAGAAGAACGAGGGAATAAAGATGAGCAAGGCAAACTCCCGGGTGCTAAACCGGCAGGGAACAGCCTTGACTATGGTACGGAAAATCAAACGAAACTGGTCGGACAGCCGGTTCAAGGCAAAATTTATGAATTTGCTCAGGCTATTGACGAATTCCTAAAAGCTCATTTATTCGGCGATATTTTTGCCCGAGACAATATTGATTGGCAAACAAGGGAATTGGCTACAATCGCTATGCTTGCTTCTCTGGATAATGTGACGGCACAGCTTAACAGCCATATTAATGTCGGCAAGCACAACGGTCTGACGGACGCTCAAGTCGCGGAAATTTTGGAAATTGCCGATAAAACCGGTGCTGAAACAGTTTTGTTCGGGTTAGGCGAAGAAAATACCGCTTACGCCAAACATTTTATCGGCAAAAGCTATTTACAGCCGTTGACAAAAGAGGGAATCAATGCTTCTAATGTTACTTTTGAACCGAAAGCCCGTAATAACTGGCACATTCACCGTAAAACCGGACAGACTCTGTTTGTCGTTTCCGGTCGCGGCTGGTATCAGGAATGGGGTAAACCGACGCAGGAACTCAAAGCCGGAGATGTTGTCAATATCCCAGAAGGTATCAAACACTGGCACGGCGCGGCAAAAAACAGCTGGTTTACTCATGTCGCCGTAACAGTTCCTCATAATGATGCAACTACGGAATGGTTGGAAGCAGTGACAAATGAGGAATATGATAAACTTCCGTAAAGATTTATAAAAATATTTTAAAACTTGAATTCCACATTTTTTTCATCCCAGTTGTCGTGCGTCGCGCTTTTGAGCAGGCGAACCTGTACGGAAACAGGATTAGGCAATTGCGCGACGAAAGCTTCCGTAAATTCTTTTGGAAAAACATCGTCGTTTCCCGCGACATAGTGAACTTGCGGTACGCCGGCAAGAATATAGTTTTCATTTGCCGGATTTAACGCATCATATAAAACTTCACCTTCGTGTAAAGAAGTGTAGGCTTTTGGGTCTAAAATGCCGGAAATCGTAATCAGCTTCACCGGAATGTGTGTGCGGGAGGCAATCAAAGCGGCAATGGTTCCTCCACCGTCGTAACCAATGAGCTCAATATCTTCAATACGGTATTTTTCAGCATAATGTTCCACAACACTTTGTACTGCCTGTACCATTTCAATGGTGTAACGGCCCTCTTTCCAGATAATCGGCTGGCAGTTGTCATTTTGAAGATACTGGCATGGTTGAGCCACATAAACAACATTTTGCGCCGTATCCCTTTGCGCAATATTACGAACAACCTCGTTTTTCGGTTCCGGTTTACCGAACAGGTTGGCTTGGCTGTCCCCTTCAATATAAATACGAAGAGTCTGTCCCGGCACCAATTCCGTTGCCCAGGTCGCCATAACAAAATGAGTTGTTTTCAAAGGTCTGTAAGACAGCCGCTCCATTTTCCTCGGCACGGAGGAACATCCTGCTGCCAGAAGAAAGAGAGAAAAAAAAGAAAACAAAGATAAAAATTTCAGTCCCGTTTTTTTATCCATTACAGCTCCATTAAATCTAAAGTCTCTGTCCAAAGAAGAAATGTCCTGATTTTTTTCTCCGGAAAAATATTCTTCAATATTTCTTTATACGCGATTACCTGCGTTTTGTACAGAGGAGAAATCTCATTTTTATTCTTTGGCGGGTGCTGGTTCGTTTTATAATCTATCAAAAGGATTTCATCTTCCTTAACGACCAGGCGATCAACCTGTCCGGAAAAAACCTGTGTTCCGATAGTGCCGATAAGAGGGGCTTCCGCCAGAGAATTGGGACCGAACATCTCTTTAAACCTTTCATCCTGCAACAGGCGGAAGACTTTTTCGGCGCCGGATAAAGCTGTTTCTTCCGGCAATTCCTCCGGCCGGAGGGCTTTTGCGGTTTTTTCCCATTTTTCAGAAGACAGTTGCGGCAACTTTTGTAATAAAAGATGCAGGTAGGTTCCGCGCAAAAGGGCCAATGCGCGTTTTTCTTCCACAGGGGAAGGGGCTGCCGGTTCCTCCTCGGCCAGCTTGGAAGGGGACAAAGGTCTGGATGGTACAGGTTCCGAAGCGGGAGGACGGGAGAGCCAAGCAGGTTCCCGCACTTTCGCCTCCTGTTTTTCTTCCGCAGGTTTTAAAGGCGGCGTTTCCTTCTGTTCATTAAAGAGAATATAGGGTTTGGCCGCGTCGTATCCGGAAAGGGAGGAGGTAATCATATCGTACCAATTATAATCAGCAGCTTTTTTCTGCTTGTCATAACCGTAAATGTACAACCTGTCTTTCGCTCTGGTTAAGGCAACATATAAAAGGCGGCGGTATTCCTCCTGCGCAGCTTTTTGCATTTTTTCCTTCAGCCGGACGGTTTCGGGCAGCATCGTTTCTTTGTTCGGCACATACAAAGGCATCCCTTTTTCCCAAAACAGGCAATTGTCCATGTTTGCCAGCCGACCCCGGGTGTCCGGCAAAAAGACGATGTTCCCTTGCAATCCTTTTGAACCGTGAACGGTCATAATCCGAACGGCGTTTAAATCGCCTTGGTCTAAATCGCGTTTGATAACAATGTCATTGCTTTGTATCCATTGTAAAAAGGTCTGCAGGGAAGGGGTGTTGTTTTGTTCATAATCAAGGGCGAGATTTAAAAACTCGTCCAATGCTTCCGCCGCATCCTGCCCCAACCGTTTTAGGAAGGAGGCTTTCCCGCCTAAAGGTCCTAAAACATAACTGAATAAGGCAAAAGGCGTGACGGTATCCGTCAAGTCAGCTATTTGCTTCAGACGTTCGTACAAAGGCCGGTTTTGCAGTTGTATTTGCCTGTAAAGGCTGTTTTGTCCGCGATTGGAACATAAATCGTACAATTCCTCTTCCGTTACATTGAACAGAGGAGACTTCAGCAAAGCGGCCAATGTCAGGTCATCTTCCGGCAAAAGGAGGAAATTTCCCAAGGATAATAAGTCAATGACGGCCGTGTGTTCCTTTAAAGCCAGCCGGTCAACGCCCGCGACGGGTATTCCTTTCTCCTTCAGAAGGCGAACGAGAGTATTGATAAAGTCTCCGGTGCGCTTGCGAACCAAAATCATAACGTCTTTGGCTTCAATCGGTGTACCGCGAGAGGGAAGAAGCTCTTTCCCTTTTATCATCTGCTCAATTTTATCCGCAATATCCTGTGCCGTTTGCTTCATGGCGGACGGGGTCTCTTTTTGTTTCTTTGAAGGGATGAACCAAGGTCTGTCCTCTTCTTTCTTTTCATCCTTGATAAGAGGATAGATTTCCACCCGTCCGGCAGCTTTATCCCTGTGAGGAATGTGGAATGCTTCCTCGTTTTCAAGCAGGATACCTTGTCTGGACAAGCCGTTTTGCAATACCATGTTGACAAGATCCAGCACCGACTGCGTGGAACGGAAAGAAATATTTAATGGTACTTCCCGAAAAGCTTCCTCTCCTAAGGCTCCTTTGATTTTTTCTCCGAAAAAACGGCGCATCTGTTCAAATTTTCCGGGGTCCGCTTTTTGAAAGCTGTAAATGGACTGTTTTCTGTCGCCGACGACGAATAAAGTGCGTATTTTTTCACTGCGCCCCTGTCCGGAAAAGAACTCTTCCGTTATCGGGCGGACAATCGCCCATTGGTCAGGGCTGGTATCCTGCGCTTCATCCACCAGGATATGGTCAATTCCGCCGTCCAGCTTGTATAAAACCCAGGAAGCCATATCCGATTTTTCCAGAAGCGCTTTGGCACTTAAAATCAAATCGTCATAATCCAAAACACCTCTTTGTTCTTTTTGCCGCTTGTAGGATTCCAGAATATCCCTTGCAACTTTCACCATGGCCAAGGTTAAGTCATACACCTTCCAGGCTTTCAGTTGGATGTTTGTTTCATAAACTTGTTCGGCAAAAGCGCGCTTTTCTTCTTTGCATCTTTTAGGTATTTCCTCATCCGTTTTGTTAATGTATTGAAATTTAAAGGCGTCAAAAGCTCTTTTCAGCTGTTCCGTTTCCTTTTTTTCTGCTGCTTCCTTGCTTGTCGGGATGCCGTCCGCGGAATTTTCATCTTGTCCGTCTTTATTTTCTTTGAGGGGAAGAAATTCCGGTGGCAGTATCCGTTTTATCAAAACGGCCGGAGGCGCTTTTGCGTCAAGGTCCAGCAAGAGCCTCAATCGTTCTGCAAATTTCTTTTCATCTGGAAAGTTTTCAAAGCTTTCCCTTAAGAGGGAAGCGTCCTTTATCATATTGTCCAGAAGCTTTTTCAAAGATTTGTCGTCCAAATAATCGGCCATCGTTTCAAAGGCACCCCTTAAAACAGGATTGTTGAACGCTTGAAGCGCCGCCTTGTTCAAAAGTTCCGCCGCCAGGGTGTCATCTGCCGCTTCAAAATAAGGGGATACTCCTGCCTCTATCGGAAAACGTTTCAGCAGGCTTTGGCAAAAACTGTGAAAAGTCATAATTTTCATGCCGCCTTTTGCCTCCAGGACCAAGGCAAACAGCTGCCGTGCCCGGATAAGCGTTTTTTCATCCGGCATCTGTCCGTTTAACTCATGCAGTTCGCGGATTAAATCCTGCTTGGGGGCAGAAACCCATCGGCTTAAAATTTCAAACAGGCGGTTGGACATTTCCGCGCTGGCCGATTTGGTGTAGGTCAGACAGAGGATTTTTTCCGGCTCGTTTCCGTCAAGAAGCAGTCTTAAAACCCGGTCGGACAACACCTTTGTCTTTCCGGTGCCGGCCGAGGCGCTGACCCATGCCGAAACTCTTGGGTCGGAGGCTGTCCTTTGAATATCGCTCGGATTAAGAGTCATCGCCGTCCTCCTTGTCTTGTAAAGTGCCCCATTCGCCCAACCGTTCCAATGCCTCATAATCCGAATAGGAGGGGATATGGGCCGGATTGGGACGCACTTCGTAAGGCGTGTCGTCTTTGGCATACCAGTCAATCAGATTTTTCAGGCCTTCCAAAGTTTTGGCGACCGCTTCGCTTAAGTCATATCTTTTCTTGGAGGTTGCCAGAGCTTGCGAAATCTCCCCGCCTTCTTTTTTACCGGAAAGCTTCCAATACTCCGGATTTTCCAGCATCAAAGGTTGGGGCAGGGAATGAAGGGCGTCAAACCCGCCCTGTTCGGCGATGAGGGCTTCAATCGTCAATTGCGGGGCATAGCCGTAATATACTTCGTCAACTTTCGGCACGCGCCCGGTTTTGTAGTCTATCAGCCGGACGGCGTTCGCAGGACTGTTCAAAATATCAATTCTGTCCGCACGGGCGTTAATGAGCCAGGAGGCGCCCGAACCGCTTTTCACCTCAATTTCTCCCCTCGTTTCGGAAAGAGTTTTTTGAATAAAAGGGAGGCGCTGCTCTTGCTGTTTGACAAACCAGGCGGCCGTTTTTTCAAAACGGTTTTCAAACAAGGCCCTTGAAAAAGAATCAAAGGGTTGTTTTTCCAATGCCTGCCTTCCCAAAGCCGTCAAACGGTCAAAAGTCTGCTCTCGTCCGGGCAAGGCGGTAAAAGCCTGTACCGCCTCATGCACTGCGGTGCCGT
>CASFRQ010000060.1 GCA_949296785.1 uncultured Alphaproteobacteria bacterium | reverse complement strand
GTCATTAAGGCGCCGATTTCCGGCCGGTTGGGAAATGTACCGGTTACGAAAGGAAATTATGTATCTCCTCAAAGCGGTTCTTTAGCCAGTATTATACAGCAAAGTCCTATCCGTGTGGCATTTTCCGTTCCGGTAAAAGAGTATTTGTCCGCTCCGGAGAGATTTCGGGCGGGAGAAAAGGCCGTTTTGATTCTTCCGAACGGAAAACAGTATATTCCCGCCGGACGGATTGCGTATGCAGACAATGCCGCTTCAAAAGAAACTTCATCCATTAAAATTTACGCCGATTTTGAAAATCCGGATGAAAAATTGATACCGGGCGCGTATGTGTCCGTTGCGATTGAACGGGAAACAAAAGGTTTTTTGGTCGCTAAAAACATGGTGTCCTTGTCGGCAGACGGGGATTTTGTCTTTTTGGTCAAAGATGAAAAAGCGGTCAAAAGAAAAGTGGTTTTGGAGGCTTCCTTGGACAATGATTATGTTGTCGGAGCGGACGGCGGTCTGCAGGAAGGCGATTTGATTGTTTCCAGCATGACATCCTCTCTGAAAGATGGAGAAGAGGTGAAGGTCATAAAACTTTCTGACAATATTTCGTCAGGCGTTCCCGCAAGTATTCTGGCCGCTGCTTCCTGGAAAACCGGGGTTAATCCCGTGTTTTTTGATATTTCTTATTCGGCTTTAAGGAGGATTTCCCGAGCAACTTCGCCCATCCGTACAGTCCGTCCGGGGTATGATTTTGTTCTTTCTTCAAAAACTGATGGCATGGATACTGGGCAAAAACAGGAAAAGAAAGGGCTGTAAGAATGAATTTTTCCGAGTTTTTTATCTTAAAGCCCCGGTTTGCG
The DNA here is from genome assembly GCA_949296785.1 of uncultured Alphaproteobacteria bacterium. Classification (GTDB taxonomy): domain Bacteria; phylum Pseudomonadota; class Alphaproteobacteria; order CASFRQ01; family SAAU01; genus CASFRQ01. The sequence goes on along the minus strand of CASFRQ010000060.1, from coordinate 1,598 downwards.
GGTGTCATCGCTGTTTTGATGATTTTGGCCGGCCTTATCAGCATTGCCGTTTTGCCTGTTTCCCAATATCCGAATATTACGCCGCCGCAGATTATCGTTACCGCGAATTATCCTGGAGCGGGAGCCTCCGTTCTTGTGGATATGGTGGCTGTACCGATTGAAAATGAAATCAACGGCGTGGACGGGATTTTGTACATGTCTTCAACGGCTTCGGACAACGGAGAATACAAGTTGACCGTGACTTTTGACATCGGGACGGATCCGGATATGGCGCAGGTGAAGGTTGAAAACAGACTGCAGCAAGTGACGGCCCTTTTGCCGGAAGTGGTAACACAGGAAGGTCTGTCCGTAGAAACACAGTCGGCGAATATTTTGGCCTTTTTGGCGTTGGAATCCCCGAACGGAACTTATGACGGATTATATTTAAGCAATTTTGCCTATGCCAATATTCAAAATCCGCTGGCCAGGGTTGAAGGCGTCGGTTCCGTCAATATATACGGGCCGCAGTACAGTATGCGCATCTGGTTGGATCCGGTTAAAATGGCGTCTCTGGGATTGTCAAGCAATGATGTTGTGCAAAGCGTTGAAAGCCAGAACATTCAGGCGGCTATCGGTTCCATCGGAGCGGCGCCGGCCGGAGAAGGGGCGAACAGAGTTTTAAATTTAACGGCCAAAGGTCTTTTGAACGATGTGGCGGATTTTAAGGAAATTATTGTCGCCGTCAGTCCGGACGGAGGCGTCGTCCGTTTGAAAGATATCGCTGCCGTGGAAATGGGAGCGGACAATTATCAGGTTTCAGCTTCCTACAATAATTCGCCGTCAGTGATTATGGCTTTGAGCCAGGCGCCGAATTCAAACGCTTTGACAACGATGAAAAATTTAAAAGCGCAGATGGAAAAGTTGAAAAAATCCTTTCCGGAGGATATGGAATTCAAAATTGCCTATGATTCCACTTTGTTTGTCAAAGAGTCTATTCTTAATATTATTTCAACATTGATTGTTACTTTCGGGCTGGTGATTCTGGTGGTCTATTTGTTTTTGCAGGATGCCAAAGCGACCCTTATTCCGATGATTACCATTCCGGTTTCTCTTATCGCGACTTTCGCGGTGATTTATATGTTGGGGTTCAATATCAATATTCTGACTTTGTTCGCTTTGATTTTGGCTATCGGGTTGGTGGTTGACGACGCGATTATCGTTGTGGAACGCGTTCAATATCTGATGCAGTATGAGAAGATGAATTCCCTGTCCGCCGCGATTCAGGCGATGAGAGATATCGGCAGTTCTATTGTCGCGACGACTTTTGTCCTCTTGTCAATCTTTATCCCGGTAGGGCTGATGGCCGGATTGACGGGGGAGATTTATAAGCAGTTTGCGTTGACTATCGCGACGGCGGTTACTTTTTCCGCCGTGAACGCCCTGACTTTATCGCCGGCTTTGTGTGCTCTCTTTTTTCGTCGCGAGGAGGGGAAGGAGCTAGAGGAAAATACCGTCAAAGCGGAGGGGAAAAAAGAACGCGGGGAGGCTTCGGCTCTCTTGGTTTCCCCTTCCGGCAACCCAAAAGCGTCTGCCCGTTTAAAAGGAGAAGGGACGGCTTT
>CASFRQ010000059.1 GCA_949296785.1 uncultured Alphaproteobacteria bacterium | reverse complement strand
ACCTTTTCCGTCAAAAGCGGATTTTTTGGATGCAGGTAATTCATTTCTAAAATACTGTCTGACAAACGACTTCTTCCCGACACGCGCAAACGCACCGTTCCAGAAGGCAGCATCAAAAAAGCTCCCGTTCCTTTTTCCGCATAATAAAGCTCACTGGATATCGGATTATAAACGACCCCGGCAATAATTTCGTCGTTTTCTTTCAGAGCCAGAGAAATCGCAAACTGTCCGATAGCATGGATAAAATTCGTCGTCCCGTCAATCGGGTCAATTATCCAGGTGAACGGAGAATCGTTCTGCGCGGGAACAGAACCTTTTTCCTCGGACAAAAAGCCGTAATCCGGCCTGTCTTCTCTCAAGCTTTCCATCAGGATTTTTTCGGCCGTCAAATCCGCCGCCGTCACAAAATCCTTCGGCGCTTTCTGCATCACCTGCAAATTGCCAAGTTCGCCAAAATCCCGAACCATACGACGCCCAGCCTTTTGGCAGGCCTTAATCATGACATTTAAATTGGCGGAAAGAGAGGAGAGCATTTTCTCCTCCCTTGTCTGTCTTCTTTTCATCTCTCTGATAAAAGAAGCGTTCGCCAAAGATCTACGTTCAACTTGAAAAGGCATTATTTGGCTCTTTCAACATAAGAAGCGTCCGCCGTGGACACAACAATCTTTTCCCCCGCGTTGACAAACGGCGGCACCGTAATGCGCAACCCGTTTTCCAACATCGCCGGTTTATAAGAAGTCGTTACCGTCTGCCCTTTCAAAGAAGGCTCCGTCTCCGTCACCGTCAAAACCACCTGCGGCGGCAAAGTAACACTGATAGGTCTTCCTTCAATAAAGTCAACGACGACCTGCATCCCATCCTGTAAAAACGCCTTGGAATCACCCATCAAATCGGCCGGAACATTAAACTGGTCATAATTTTCAATATTCATAAAGACCAGAGAGTCACCTTCGCTGTACAAATATTGGCAATCAAAAGATTCAGTCGTCAGTTTTTCAACGGTATCCACCGTCCGCCAGCGGGCGTTTGTTTTAATGCCCGTATTGACATCGCGCATATCCACCTGAATGAAAGCGCCGCCTTTTCCAGGCTGAATCAAATTGATTTTAATAACAGACCACTCTTTTCCTTCGTGTTCAATCACCCAACCCGGGCGAATCTGGTTTGCTTGCTGTTTCATTTTTTATGAGACCTTTCTTGATTAAATTAAAAAAGAATTATAAACTGCTTGGAATTTAGCAGATTGTCTTTTGAAATTCAACAGGATTTGCAAAAGATTTGAAAAACAAAGGAAAGAGAAGAAGAAAATGAGTCAAAAGTGGTGGCTTTGCGAAAAAGAAAGCATCAAATCCGATTTTTTAAAAAAAAGGGCTCTTATCATAAAACAAATTCGCCGTTTTTTTGATGAACGGGGCTTTTTGGAAGTGGAAACCCCCGCCTTACAAATATGTCCCGGAATGGAAGTTCATTTGAAAGCATTCCGCACCGAACTGGTGGAAACATTTGAAACGGAAAAGAGAGAATTTTACCTGCATACTTCGCCGGAATTCGCCATGAAAAAACTCCTGGTCGCCGGATGGGATAAAATTTACCAAATGGCGCATGTTTTCAGGAACGAAGAACGTTCTTT
>CASFRQ010000058.1 GCA_949296785.1 uncultured Alphaproteobacteria bacterium | reverse complement strand
TTCTTTTTTACCGCGTTTATTTTTCTGGCTTCCCTTATCGGCGGCAGCGTTTTCAGCACTTACAGTATGTTTACGGCGGAAGGTCCCCTTACCTTTCAACGCAATGTTTATATTCCGAAAGGAAAAAGTTTAAAACAGATTGCCCTTCAGTTGAAAGAAGAAGGTGTTATTGAAAGCAGCGCTGTTTTTTCCTTGGGAGTTCGGGCTTCACAGGAAGCGAGCAATCTGAAATCCGGCGAATACATTATTCCACCCTATGCCAGTGCTCAAATGGTGATGAAAATTCTTGTCAACGGGCAGACGGTCGTGCGCCGCGTTACAATTCCGGAAGGATTGACTTCTCGTCAGATTGTTGAGTTTTTAAATGAAGTGCCGACTTTAAGCGGAGAGGTTTCTCAAATCCCGAAAAACGGTACTCTTTTGCCGGAAACTTATTATTATTCCTTTAATGATACTCGTCAAAGCATTATAAACAGAATGCAGACGGCGATGGAACGGTTATTGGCGGAAGAGTGGAAAAACAGAGCTTCGGACTTGCCTTTTTCAACGCCGGAAGAAGCGGTAACGATGGCGTCCATTGTGGAAAAGGAAACGGCGGTGGATTATGAAAGATCCCGGATTGCCTCTGTTTTCAAAAACAGAATAGAAAAGAAAATGAGACTGCAGTCCGATCCGACGGTTATCTTTGCCGTAACAGACGGTCGGTTGAATTTAAACCGACGACTGATTTACGCCGATTTGAAATTTGAAAGCCCATACAACACCTATGTTATTTATGGTTTACCGCCTCATCCTATTTGTAATCCGGGGGCTGCCTCCATTAGAGCTGTTTTACATCCGGAGGAGACGGATTATTTGTATTTTGTGGCGGACGGGTCTGGAGCTCATGTGTTTGCAAAGGATTATAAGCAACATTCCAAAAATGTCGCGGCATGGCGAAAGGTTCGTAGAAATAAAGCGGAATTGCGTCGTCGTCAGAGGGCGAGGCAGAAGTTGGAGTCAATCCCTCTTCCTCCTCAGGTGCCGGATTCTTATGAAATAAAAATTTTGGAAGAAGAGATGGATATCCCTTCATCTTCCGAAGAGGCCGTGTTAAACAGTCTTGTTCCGGAAGAGGGGATAAAGGGAGAGCATGAGGAAAAGGCGTCTGGGGAAAAAGAGAAAAAAGCCTTTCCGAGGGAAGAAGAAACTTTGGTTCCCGCTGAAAAAAAGTCTTCTTCCGATAAAAAGCCCTTACCTTCCGAAAACAAAGGGGAAAAATCAACGGAAGACGGCAGTATTCCACAGTCTTCTTCTAAAACAAAGATCAAAAGTAAAAGTTCTTCTGAAGTTGCCGGCTCTTCATCCTTTGTTGATGCCAAAAAGATTCCTTTACCGGTTGCCAAACCTCGTCTTTCGCAAGGAGAGACGGAGGAAAATAAGTCCGTAGTTGTTGTTCCATAGGCCCTTTCTTTTGTGAAAAGCAAAGCAGGTGTATGGTTGAATGTTAAAAAGGGGCGATTGTTTTTCGGTTGAACAATCTAAGAAGTCACGAAAAGTTTCCGGAAAACAGGCGATTTTGACGCAAGCTGTTGCGCTGACTGCCAAAGCGCGGATTGAAAACCGTTGTTTCTATATCTTACATGTTGTTTTCTGATTCCGGCTTTTAATTATTTATTCCTTCAGCTGTTTTGTGAAAAAAGCAGCTTTTTTTAAGATAAGAAATACTTTTTACTTTTGAGCGCCGGAATTTTCACCGGAAGCGGACGGCGAATCGGAAGAAGCATCCCCTTCGCCACCTTGTTTTTTATATTTCTTTTTCAAACGCCGTTGCTCTTCCCATTTACGAGCGGCTTCCGCGCGTTCCTCCCTGTATTTGCGACGATCTTCAATCGTACGTGTTCTGGAACGAACTTCTTCCTCCAAGGCTCTTCTTTGCAATATCTTACTGTTATTGTTTAAAGAATCCAAAACGGAATCCTGCGGCGATTCGTTAGTGATTCGCTTCGCCATTAAACCATCCTGTTGCACGGGTTTTGTTCGAGCAAAAGAATCCGGTGAGAAAAACAAAAAGGATAACCCTAATAAGATAAGCGGTGTTTTTTTCATGAGAAACTTCCTCCGTATTTTTGTTTCTTTTAAAATACTTTTTTTTCAGTCTGATTTCAATAAATAAAAAAGCCAGAGGTAAAAAACAGGGGCGCTTTTTCGCAGCGGAAAAGGGTGGATTTTTCATCCTTGACAAAAGGAAAAAATTTTGGTATATTCCTTTATAGTTGATGACCTCCTTCTGTTGAGGCATCTAAATCCTGTGGCCACCTTCGGGTGGTCATAGTTGTAAATAGGAGGCCGCATGGACCTTTGTTATATTGACGAATCCGGCGATTTAGGGGCTTTACCCGCCCATGCGTTTACAAAAGCGAATCATCAGCCGGTTTTTGTCGTTGCCGGTATCTTTATCCACGGAGATTGTCTGGTAGATTTAACTTATGATTTTTTAGCGGTTAAAAAACGGTTTTACCCGGGACTGCATTATGCGTCCGAGGATTTTCTTGACAGTATTTTGGCGGAAGTGAAAGGGGCGGATGTCCGTAAAAACGCCCTGAGAGGCCGCC
>CASFRQ010000057.1 GCA_949296785.1 uncultured Alphaproteobacteria bacterium | reverse complement strand
TTTTTATCTTCTCTTTTTTAATCAAAAAAAGATTTTTCCGAAAAAATTCTCCGTCCTTAAAGCAAAGAAAAATCTTCTGTTAAACAATGTTCGGTAAAAGCTTTCTGTAAAAAAAGAAGACGGTAAAAACATTATTTTTCCTTTTTAACCTTTCCGATTTCTGTTTTTTACGCTTTTCATTTTCCGTTTCAAAGCTTTTTGCCATAAACCGTTCTTTTTTTCCATTATCTGAAAAGACGGACGCTTTTTTAAATTAGAGGTTACTCAAACTCTTAATTATTTGTTGACTTTTTGAAAACGCTTTTATATGCTTTCGGATTAAAGGAGAAAAAAATGAAAGGCTATTCCATCGGGCAGGCGGCCGAAAAAACAGGCCTCAGCCCCCATACATTAAGATATTATGAAAAAGAAGGGTTGCTTCCTTTTTTACAAAAAAGCGCTTCCGGGTTAAGGGTCTTTTCTCAAAACGACCTTAACTGGCTGGCAATGATTGAATGCCTCAAGGAAACCGGCATGCCGATTAAAGGCATTAAACAATATATTGACTGGTTTATTGAAGGGGACAATACGTTACCTCAACGGTTGGATATGTTTAAGTTGCAGGAAAAGAAAATCAAAGAACAGCTAATGCAACTGCAAAAAAACTTGGATAAGATTCGCTATAAAATCAAGCTTTATACGGAGGCTGTCCGTGTCGGCAGTCTGGAAAAAGCCCACCAGAATAAGGAGATAGCGGAGGAAGGTAAAAAAGTGCTGGGCACTTTGACCTCACCTTTAGAACTGTAACGGCTTATTACATTCCGTGAATGAAAGGTCTTACCGGTCAACTTTACTTTGAAAAGTTTCCTACGCCCTTTGAATGGGAAGACCTTCCTTTATCCCGGTTCCCATATTTTTCAGCCGGTCTCCGGGTGTTTTTTCTTTTGACTATAAGTCTGCCTGATACTCGGTCATTTTTTTATGAGAAACTCTGCGGCTTACTCTCGCGGGAATGAAAACGAGTAAACGGTTTTTATGTTTACTTATGTCCTCTTTTGACCTTCCGAACGCTTTTTTAGCTTTTTCCATTTAGTGATATCGTCGCTTCTGACAAAGGCCCGTCTTCTTAACAGTCTTTCATACAAAAATAAAAGAAAGCAACGGGAAACCCGACCTTAAAAAATTATCAAAAGAAGCCTTTCCTCTCCATTTGCAAAAAGAGTAAAGAAAGAGAAACTCTTTCTTCAACATGCCGCCCTCATAGTCTTTTTTTTGGTCGCCAAGAGAGAAAGGGTTTATCCTTAAACTAAAAAAAGATGAAAAGCATCCCCACCGTCACCCGACTTCTATACCGAAACAAGCCTTTGCCAACAGTCCGATAAGGAAAGAAATTAACGCTACTGACAAGCTGATGGTTGACATTTCAATGAATTTCGGCCAAAAAGCTTCCGACCTGACCACCGCAATGTAATAATTAAAAATAAAGACCAAAAACACCACAATCCCGATCATGCACACCAGCGCCGCCAAATACATCCCCTGCGGAAAAATCAAATACGGCAGAACCAAACAAATAACCGTCACCAAATAACTGAAACCGGTATAAACGCTGGCTTTCAAAGCCTTGGGGTTACCGTCCGCCCTTTCTGCCAAATAGTTGGAAGCCGCCATGGATAAAGTCGCCGCAATCCCGGTAATAATTCCCGCCATGGCAATCAATGAGGAATTCATCAGGACAAAAGTCAACCCTGCAATCGTTCCCGTCAGTTCCACCAACGCGTCATTCAATCCCAAAACCATCGCGCCGACATAATTCAGCCGCTCTTCATCCAGCATATCAATCAAGGCCTTCTCATGAGCTTTTTCCTCTTCAATAATCTGCCTTGTTTCCGGAATTTCCGCCTCCAGTTTCTCCAAGCAGCAAACGCCCTCGTATTCATGCAATTCCAAAAGTTTAACGACAAAAGTATATCCTAACAGATGAAATAAAAAACCGTACCACCAAACTTTCCACATGTTCGGGCGCAGATTTTCATGCGTGTAGCGTTTCCAGATAACGGCGTGCTGCGCCTCGTCTTTTGAAATTTTCCGCAATACTTCCTTGTTCTTTTCCTCCTTCACTTTCTCGGCAAAATAGGCGTAAATCACAGAACTTGTCAGCTCGTCTTGTTGAAAATCCACCATCATTTTCCGGGAGGATGAAGAATAACCTCTTTTTTCGCTTTTCACAGCAATTTTCCTTCTTTTTTTTGATAAGTTTTATGCTATCTCGTTTTTTGCAACCGATTGACGGAAGAGAAGAAAACTTCATCCTGAGACCGAGATACCGTTTTTGCTTCCGACTTTTCCGATACAAACAATCCTTCAGGAACAATTATTTTTTTAACTTGCGAAAATTCCTCACTCACCTTATTCAAATTAACTTTTTTCCCAATAGAGTTGCGCAAAATCAGATGAGCATCCGTCTCTGCTCCTACCTTCGTATAATAAACTTGCCCTTTATCATCAGTAAAGTAAAAATAAAATTTTGAAAAGACTATACCGCTTCCTGCAAAATTATCAACAATCACATCATATCCCGAAACCTCTGCGATAATATCTTCGTTTTTTAAAGTACGATCAACCGATTGTTCCGCTGTCTGATTGGCGATGGAATCCTTTGACTTGACTGCCGCAAATTTTACAGAGACACCACATCCTGTTAATGTTCCAAAAGCCATTGAAGAAACAAGAAGCAAAGTCACCGCTTTCGCGGCCATTTTTTTCCCTTTACCTGCCATTTAAAATCCTTTCTTTTATTGTTTTCAACTGTTCAGCTTGGATAAGGGGATATTAATCGCCCCCGTATCGTTCAAAAATAAAAAATATTTTATATTTTGTCAATTATTTTAAAACTTTTCCTCTTTAAGTCCTATGTTTTCATTTTTTTCTTTTTATAGGCTGAATCTGTCACTGTTTTCCTTTATTTTGATTGCTTCTGGCGGGAATTCATTCTCCTTCATTAATCTATCCTCCTTCTTTTTTGAAGAAAACAAAAAGGGGGTTACCGCCTTTTCTTTCGGAAAAACTCTCTCCCCCCCCTGTTCCGGAACAAAACTTACCCTTTTAAGCAACCCAAAAACAATAAAAAATATAAACATTAAAACCATGCCAACTCCCCTTTGCCGGCGAATGAAAGAAGTATTCGTTCGTTCAAACTTCGCTCGCATAGTTCCAAAACTTCGCTATCGTACAACCCGTACCGGCATATCTGTTTGCTTACACAGGGGCTGTTGTATTCGGACCATCACCTTTAAAACCATAAAAAAACGCCCCGGAAAACCGGAGCGTCTTTTGCCTTTTCTTCAGGAGAGGCACTTCTTTCGTCCGCCCGTTAAGACGGAGGAAAAGTGCCCTTCTCCTTAAGAGAAGTCTCTACTAGTCCTGAGACAAATGCTCGTACAGTTTCAACCTCTTTTCAATCTGGCTTTGAGCAAAGTTGACAAGGCGGTCATACCGTTCGGCATTCTGCTTCTTCACCACCTGGAAGCGTGTTTCCGTATCCATAAATTCGGACACTTGCTTTGTCGCTTTGGAATCCAGCTGCAACGGGTTCTTCCCTTCCGCCAAACGGCGCGGGTCAAACCTGTACAACGGCCACAATCCCGTGTCAACGGCCAGCTTCTGGTGCTCCAGCCCCATCTTGCCGATATCGTAACCGTGCGCGATACAATGCGCGTACGCGATAATCAAAGACGGTCCGTTGAAGGATTCGGCTTCCTTAAACGCCTGCAACACCTGAGAATCTTTGGCTCCGATGGAAACCTGCGCGACATAGATGTTTTCGGAAGACATGGCAATCATGCCCAAATCCTTGCGCGGCAGTTCGTTCCCGGCAACGGCAAACTTAGCGGAAGCGCCGACCGGCGTTGCTTTGGACCTCTGTCCGCCCGTGTTGGAATACACGCCCGTATCCAAAACCAGAATATTTACATTCCGGCCGGAATACAACACATGGTCCAATCCGCCGTAACCGATGTCATACGCCCATCCGTCGCCGCCGACAATCCAAACGCTCTTCTTGACCAAATAGTCGGCCAAAGAATCCAGCAGAACCGCCCGCGGATTCGCTTTCATGGAAGCCAGCTTCTCGCGCAAAGCCTTCACGCGATCGCGCTGAGCTTCAATCGCCTCTTCCGTAGACTGGTCGGCAGTCAGCAAAGCCGTCGCCAAATCATCTCCGACTGAAGACGCCAACTCTTGCAGCAATTGCGACGCAAATTCGGCCTTAGAATCAATGGAGTAGCGCAGACCCAAACCGAACTCGGCATTGTCTTCAAACAAAGAGTTTGCCCAAACCGGCCCTCTGCCTTCATTGTTCTTGGCGTACGGCGTTGTCGGCAAGTTGCCGCCGTAAATGGAAGAGCAACCCGTCGCGTTCGCAATCGCCAACCTGTCGCCGAACAGCTGAGTCATCAACTTGATGTACGGTGTTTCGCCGCATCCGGCGCAAGCTCCGGAGAACTCAAACAACGGCTGCAGCAGCTGCGTGTTTTTAACCAGCTTCGTATCCACTTTCTTTCTGTCCACTTCCGGCAGAGAAACAAAGAATTTCCATGCCTGGACTTTCTTGTCAAAGTCTTCCTGAACCGGAACCATGGTTAACGCCTTATGTTCCGGATTTTCTCTGGATTTGCCCGGGCAAACCTGCGTGCACAAAGAGCATCCCGTGCAGTCTTCGGAAGAAATTTGGACAATGAATTTATCGCCCGCGAAATCCTTTCCTTTGTAATCCGTAGACTTAAATCCTTCCGGCGCGTTCGCCAAATCTTCCGGCTTCGCCACTTTCAAGCGGACAGCCGCGTGCGGACATACCATCGCGCATTTGCCGCATTGAATACATACCGCCGGATCCCAGTTCGGAACTTCCGTCGCAATACAACGTTTCTCATACTTCGTCGTATCGGAAGGCCAAGTACCGTCGGCCGTCCATGTCAAAGCGCTGACCGGCAACTCGTCGCCCTTGCCTTCAATAATCTTACCCGTGACTTTCTGCAGCAATTCGGGCGCATCGGCCGGCATACCGGGCATCATATGATGCTTGGAAGTCGCCTTCTCCGGAACCTTGATTTCATGCAAGTGTTCCAAAGTCGCGTCCACGGCCGCAATGTTCGCCGCAACAATCGCGTCGCCTTTGCGGGCGTAAGTTTTCTTAATGGACTTTTTGATTTCCTCAATTGCCTCATCTTTCGGCAAAACGCCGGAAATGGCAAAGAAGCAAGTCTGCATAATCGTGTTGATGCGCCGCCCCATACCGGTTTTCTTCGCCACATCAATCGCGTCAATCGCATAGAACTTAATCTTCTTGTCAATAATCTGTTGCTGCACTTCAACCGGCAGGCTGTCCCACACCTGTTCCGTCGGAACCTGCGTGTTAATTAAGAACACGGCACCTTCGGACGCATGTTGCAACATATCAATCTTTTCCAAGAACGGCGTGTGATGGCAAGCGATAAAGCTGGCCTTTTGAATTGCATAAGGCGCGGAAATCGGGCTCTTGCTGAAACGCAGATGAGAAGTCGTCATCGCTCCGGATTTTTTGGAGTCGTACACGAAATACGCCTGGCCGTAGAAACCGCCGTCCATCGCAATGATTTTAATGGAGTTTTTGTTCGCGCCGACCGTTCCGTCCGCCCCCAGCCCGAAGAACAGGCAGCGGGTAACATCCTCATGCTCAATGTCAAAATGCGGATCATAAGACAGGGACAAATTCGTCACATCGTCGTTAATGCCGACCGTAAAGTGCGTCTTATCCGTGTTTTCAAAGACCGCCTTCGCCATCGCGGGCGTAAACTCTTTGGAAGACAGGCCGTATCTGCCGCCAAATACCTTCGGCATGGAGGCAATGTCGCCTTTGGACAAAGATTCGTTCAACGCGGCAATCACATCCAAATATAAAGGTTCGCCGACGGCGCCCGCTTCTTTCGTTCTGTCCAGAACAGAAATCTGTTTGACCGTTTTGGGCAAAGCGTTGACAAACGCGTGAACGGGGAACGGACGATACAGGTGAATTTTCACCACACCGACCTTACCGCCGTGGCGGTTGATATAATCGGCCGTCGCCTGAGCCGTTTCGGCGCCGGACCCCATCACGACAATTACATGTTCCGCGTTCGGCGCGCCGACATAGTCCACCAGATGATAGGAACGGCCCGTTACGCGTTCAAATTTTTCCATCGCCTGTTCAACAAAAGCCGGGCAAGCGTTATAATAAGAATTCGCCGCCTCGCGAATCTGGAAGAACACGTCCGGATTCTGCGCCGTCCCTCTGACAACCGGATGATCCGGCGTCAAAGCATGCTGCGTCATAAAGTCCGTCGGAATGTCTTTCATCAGCTCTTTTAATTCGTCATCGGACAACTCAATGATTTTATTGATTTCATGGCTGGTTCTGAAACCGTCAAAGAAGTGCAAAAACGGCACCCTGGACATATAGGTGGACATTTGAGCGATAGCGGCAAAGTCCTGTGCTTCCTGCGCGGAATTGGAGGCCAGCATCGCAAACCCTGTCTGGCGGCAAGCCATCACGTCGGAATGATCACCGAAAATGGACAAAGCGTGCGCCGCCACCGTTCTGGCCGCCACATGCATCACAAACGGCAATAATTCGCCTGCGATTTTATACATATTCGGAATCATTAAAAGCAAGCCCTGGCTCGCCGTATAAGTCGTCGTCATGGAACCGGCCTGCAAAGAACCGTGCACCGCGCCGATAGCGCCCGCTTCGGACTGCATTTCCAAAACATTCGGCACCTTACCCCAAATGTTTGTTTTCCCTTCCGCCGACCAGGCGTCGGCCCATTCCCCCATCGGGGAGGACGGCGTAATCGGGTAAATAATGGAAACTTCGTTGAGTTTATGGGCAACGTACGCCGCCGCCTCATTCCCGTCAACCATTTTCATTTTCTTTTCAGAATCAGCCATTCATAATCTCCTTTTGTACAGCTTTAATAAAAAGAACTTATCTTTCAAAAAAAGAAATTATCTTTTAAAAAGATGTATCCTCTTTTACCTCTTTTTTTCCGAAAAGTCCAGAGAAGATTTAGATATTATTTTATCTTTTTCTCATGAGATTTTTCTCCAAAATTTTTTACGGTCCGTAGCCCTCAGTTTATAAAAAAAGACAGATTTTCTCTGCGTTTTCCCGTTTCTACCTTTTATTGCTTTTGTATTCGGTATTCTCTTTCATTCCCGACCCCGCAGAACGAAGAAAACTTTCTTCTTTAAATTTTCATGCGTTTATACGGAGAGATTTTCCGTTCCCTCTTTCAATCGGCTTATTCTCCTCACCCGAAAAAGCGGAATAAACGGACAAAAATATTTTTCACCTCCAATCCCTTTAAGAATATGACTTTTTTTCAATTCATTTTTTCAAAAAAGTCAAAAAAATACAAAAGTTTATAAAAAAATCCCTTGAAAAAAATTATTTTTTAGTATAAAGTATTGTCTAAAGTTATGGAGTTAAAAATGAGCGACGCGAATTTGGATCTTTTTTACTGTATTTTATTTTCAAAAGAAAAAGAAGAACAACAAACTTTTCTTAACTGTGACGCATATGATTTCAAAGAACCTTATGTTTTATCAAAAGAAGAGCAAAAAGCTTTAGCTGAAGAAATAAAAAAAGAACCGGGGGCAGATATTTTCTTTCGCAATCTTCAATTTGAAGTAACGGATGAATTAGCGGAAGCTTTAAAAACCTCTTCCGTTAAATCGTTATCCATTCATGATACTATTTTGAAAAAAGGGACTGAACAAAAAATATTTGATGTTCTGAAGGAATCGCCTTTTTTGGAAAGTTTTGAGATAAAAAACACAGCATTCAGGAATCCATTTAAGGCAGCGGCAGCTTTTAATGCTTTTTTAAAAGGTAACAGAAGTTTGGAAGAAGTGGTTTGTGGACAGGAGGGATTATTTTCGCGACTGATAAAAGAAGGATTTGCTCAAACTTCGGCCAGCGAACTTGTATATAAAGGTTCTGAAGAATCCGCTCTAGAAGTTCTTTCTAAAAATAAAAATATTTTAAAAATCACGCTTTCCAACCATCCTCAATTTACACAAAGAGCTGATGTATCGCATACTTTAACTGAACACCGGTTGCGAATACAAGAGATTTTAAAAAAACTCAAACAAGCTTTTGATGAAGAAAAAAAGCCTGATACCCACACCTTAAAAGAAGCAACCCAAAATATGTCTGGTTTGAAATACCTTGTATCATTTCAGGGTTGGGAAGATGATGAAATAGGAGCTTTTGAAACAAAGCTTAAAAGTATAATCCCACATGAAAAAAATGAAAAAAACTCTTTTACAGATGCGAACAAAAAGAAAAACAAAAAAACTTCTATTTTTACCGCTAAATATCTTGATTTATTAAAAAGAAAAACGCGCGCTTAATTTTTTTATCGGAGAAGACACCATGGAAATAAAAAATACAATTTCCATATCAGATGATATTTTTCAACGGCAAGGTGCCGAAAAAAGCACGGAATTATCTTTATGGAATGAGCAAATAGCCAAAGGAAAAGTAACTTCATTCAAATTCCCTGATATCCAAGCACATGCAGGAATTTTCATGCCCCTTCTGTGGGAAAAAGACAATTCCCTGCGTGAACAAGTTTTTTTCAAACTGGCAGACAGCCTTCGCGCAAAGAACAGTACTGTTATCCACTATGAATTGGGAAAGGGGGCTTGTCTTTCAACAAATGAAATGAAAGCTTTTATTCACACTTTGAACGAAAATCAAAATGCGCAGAGTTTATCTTTTTCCTTTCAGAATTTTCAAAATGCCGAAGGCCTGACTGAAACCATCGGTAGGCAAAAAGCACTGACCTCGTTGAACATCGGCAACTGCACTTTGCCGGAAGATTTTGCCGTTTCCCTGTTTGAAGAGCTGAAAGAAACGAGATATCTTCAAAACCTGGCTTTTTCCGTAGAGCCGCTTTCTGAAAAATCCGCGATGGCGCTTAGCTGTATGATTAAAGAACTCCCTTTTTTAAATATTTTAACTTTAGACCATGTTGATTTGACCCCCGGTGCTTTGGCTATTTTAAGTGAAGGCATTGCAAAAGCTCCTTCCCTCACTACAATTTATATCCGGCACAACGGCTTTTTATTCAAAGATTACGAATCGTTGGCTGACGCCGTGAAGGAAAACGGCAATATTATCTTTGCCGATGTTTTTAATGCTTCCGTGCGCCGGAATGCCTATAAAAACAAACAATTGCTTCGCGCCTATGTAGATTCCTGTTTAACAAGCGACAGGCCTTTGACGAAACGAGAAATTGAGGAAGGCCGGAAAAAATGGCCGGCAATTAAAGATATTATGGAAACGGACGGGAAAACGAAACAAGAAACGGCCTTTTTGCAAAACAGGCTGTATGCTTCTTCAGCTATTTTCCCCGTTTTGGAACAAAAAAAAGAAAAAATAAAGTAAATAAAACAAAAGAGGTATGAAATGATAGAAGTAACAGGAAAAGAATTCATTGAATTAAGAAAAAATGTTTTGGAAAACAGGACAACGAAACTGTCTTTGTGGCAGACATATTTTTCAGACGCTCCGTCTTTAAGAAAGCGCAAGATGCAGCATGAAAGGAGATTTGCCGTTTTAATGGATGATTTGAAAAAAAATACATCTATTAAGGCGTTGGATGTTTCCGACTGCGACCTGAAAAATGAAGAATTGAGATTACTTTCCGACGCTCTCAAAGTCAGGACGGACATTCGGGAAATTTCAATGGATCATTGCGATAATGTCAGTAATTTTTCAAGCTTTATCCAAGTCCTTCCTGCCTTAAAGGATTTAAGATATTTAAATATCAGCCACGGAGGATTGGACGACGAAACAGGCGCTGCTTTATTTGAGGCGTTAAAAAACAACAAAAAGCTTATTTATCTGAATGCCGGCAAGAACAACGGGTTATCCGAAAAATCGGCCAAAGCTTGCAAAGAACTTTTAGAAGCTCACCCTTCCTTACGCTCCGTTCAATTAAATAATGTGGAGTGGATGGATGAAGATGTCGCTTTAATCGCCGAAGGATTGGCTCGTTCCCCGTCTATTTATGAATTTCATGTATCCAGCGAAAATTTCTTCCAACCGGCTTTAATTGTCAAAGCTGTAGAAGAAAATCCGCGCTTAATAAAAGTAACGACGAACGGCCTGATGAAAACAGCGGAAGAAGCTTCCGAAAAGAACAGGAAAGAGTTGGATAAGCTTATCGGTAAATTCTTAAGACATGAAGAGTTTTCTTCCGAAGAAACAAAACGCCTGGTAAAAGTTTGGCCGGTTATGGAAAGAATAATGAAAAATGAATATACTTTAACCCAAGAGCAGCAAAAACAAATTGCTTTCTTTAAAAATTCCATAAGCAACAGCCAGATTCTTTCCTTAAAGACAAAAACACGAGAATAATTTTTCTGTTTTCTTTAAAAGAAGGCGGCTTTACGGCTGCCTTCTTTTTTATGTTTTTTCAGAAGAGTTATATATAGTAAAGAAAGCCCTTTCTTCCAGAAAGGGCCTTAAAAAAGTTTTTATCCATGCCGACTTTAATCAAACAGGTCAAAAATACTTGAATAAGCAAAAGAAATACCGACCATAAAGTTACTGCCGTAAACCTTAGACTGGCGGTCTTTCGCCCTGAAATAAGAAATGTACGGCGCCATAGACAATTTATTGTTCAGCTTGACATCCAAGCGGGAAGTCAAATTAAACTCATACCTGAAATTTGTCCCTTCGTACCTGGAATAAGTCATATAGTCCCTGTAATAACTCTCTAAAGCGAAGGAAACGCCGTCGCGAACAGGATAAGCCACTTCCAATCCGACTTCGTACGCCGTTTTCATATTTGTTTTGGAATAGGTAAAATCCGCTTCCTCCACAATACCGGCATACAGGCTTTTGATATATGTGCCGTTAAAAAGCTTCAATCCTGCCATTCCACGCAAAGTTTTCGTCCTAGGCGTCCCGTTATCTGTTGTAAACTCCGTCTGATACTGAAGTTGGGCAAACGGTCCGATATCTGCCTCTTTATAATTCCATACTTTCTGATTATAATCGGATGTAAAAAGGATTTTGTCCGCGTTTTCCGTAGAAGTCTTTTCTCCCTCTGCCGGTTTTAAAGTCGTTTTCCCATATTCCATAAACAAGCCGTTGTTCCATTGGAAATTTTTTCTTTCGTACTCCAAAACAAAATCAAATACCCCTTTAATTACCGTTTCACTATCGGCGTTTAATTTTGAATTCGGAGAATCCTGGTACTCCCGGGCGTGTTTAACCGAAGTGGAGGAAAGCTCCAAGGCGGCTCTTTTCAAATTAGCCTGAAGAGAAGAAGCGGGGACAGCAACCTCCTTCGCAGTATTTTCTTTCGCCGCAGCTGTAGCAGAGGGAGACTGTGTTTCCTGCGCTAAAGCGTTTGTACACAATAAGAGGCCAAAGACCGGGACAAGTATCTTTTTCATGAAAAATTCCTTTTAAAATTGTGAAAGACGAAGGCAGTATGCTCTTTTTTTCCCAAAAAAAGCAAACAAAAACAAAAACGGCGTTTACATAAAACGACCCTTAAATATGAACAAAAAATAAGATTTGTATTGCGCTTTTTCCCTTATTAAGATATGTTTCTTTTAAACGGTCGTTAAAAAAGAACAAAAGAGGATAAAAATGAACAGAAAAACAACTCAATCCGGGCGCAGCATGATAGAGATGTTGGGCGTGTTGGCGATTATCGGCGTTTTGTCCGTCGGCGGTTTGGCCGGCTACAATACAGCCATGAGGAAAATTCAAATCACGAAAGCCTTAAATGAAATGCAACTGGTTATTCAAGATTGCCTGCAACAACATTTAACACTCAAAAAACCCTCCAAAAACCAATTGATTTCTTCCGTTAACCTTCAATATTTTAAAGAAACATTATCTGCCTTAAATTCAAAAGCAAATGTTTCTCTTTATTATTATACCGCCACACCCTCTTATGATTTTTACTTTATATTTGATTATCTGCCAGTTGATTTTTGCGTTTCCATGCTGAGTACAAATTGGGAAATGAAAGTAGCTTATGGCCCTTCCGGTGGTTCTGATACCGAATGGGAAGGAACGGCTTCCGATCAAAAAACAATCCGCAAACTTTGCGAACGGTATGAAAACGCCGGCGGTAATCTGTTCAGATTCGCCATTCATTAATTTGACAGAAAAGAAAACGATAGAAAAAATAGTTCAGGTCATTCCTCCTCGTATCTAAACTATACAACCCTTGTACCGGTTTTTTTATTTCTTTTTCTCTAAAGAGGACAGAAAAAAACTTCTTCTCAATACGGCTTTAACATCATGATTTAAAAAATTTATTTACAAAACTGCCCATAAAAACCTGCAGTTCTGTATCTCCTTCTAAACACAAAAAGAAAGAAGATAATCCTTATGATAAAACGATATTTTCAGTCATCCATATAAACAGAAAATATCCGCTTTCCTTTTATAAACCCGACGGCAAAGACACTTTCCCCGTTTTTCCTCCGCATTACCGCGGATATATGGATGAAATACCCCGTCTGCCCGCAGAATATTTAAAGAATTTTAACGCCCTTCCAGCAAAGCGTCCACCAGTTCCTGCACCGTAGGAATATTACCGTTTTCATACATCGGATCCGTTGCGAAACGATAAGCATTGTGCCCCGTAAACATCAAGTTGTTATCCACATCCGGCGTATGCGCCACATCGTACAAAGTCTGGCTGATACAAAAAGAACGCGGATCCGGCAGGCGACCCGTCGTATGCGTCGGCGTTCCCTGAGACCAGGCAGAAAATAGGCACTGAGACAGGCATCCGGCGCAGTTGGCTCTTGTATGTTTAATTTTAGCCTCCGTCGCGGGTGACACAAAAACAAAGGTATCGTCCGGCGTCCTCATCGCCACCGTCCGTCCCTTTTTGTAAAAATCATCAATTCGGCGCCGATCGTCCAAAGAAATATATACTCTTCTTTTTCCCGTTAAAGGAAACGCCACCTGAAAATCCCCGCCCGGCGTTTCTTTGAACGGTACCTGCGTTTGTTTTCTTTCTACCAGGTCGTTCAGAAAGCTGTTCTTAACGGCGGAGGAATAAAAGCCCGTCGGAGAAAACTTCTGCAACAAAACATCCCCTGGTTTTAGATTCATCAAAGCTTCATGCCATGTTTTTGCCACAGGACTTTCCTGTGTCAACAAAGGGCGCGTTCCCAGTTGAAAAGCAATGGGACCGACATCGGGATTATCAATAAAATCCTCAAATTCGCTGAGATTCCAAATACCTCCTGCCAAAATAATCGGCGTGTTTTGCAGCCCGAACTCGTTCATCTGCCGGCGCAAACCGACAACGCGCGCCATCGGTGCTTCCGGCACAGACGGATCTTCCCCGTTGGACAAACCGTTATGCCCGCCGGCCAGCCAAGGATCCTCATACACGACACCGCCCAAAAATTCAGCGTAATTCTTATAGCTACGCAGCCATAAGGCGCGAAACGCCCTTGCGGAAGAAACAATCGGATAATAATAAATACCGTGTTTGGAAGCAATCTCTCCCAGCTTATACGGCATTCCCGCACCGCAAGTAATGCCGTGAATATATTTTTTCGCCTCGGAAAGCATCCCTTCCAAAATCGGCGTACAAGTCTCTATAAACCTTGAATTAGACACTCTGTCATTCAGCCCTCCCAAAGCGGACTGCAACTTGGCGCTTAAAATTTCGGCGATATTTTGAAAACGGCCGCTGACCTTTTCTTTTAAAGATTTGGCGAAAGCATCGCAACTGTCCATAATTCCTTCCAGAATAGAAATACTGCCGCCCATCTCCCAAAGAAGATTCATATGAATCCGTCCGCGCCCGTCGGCGATTTCATAAGCTTTCTTCGCCTGGTCAATACCGCCTTGAATAGCACAGCGAATAAGGTCCTGATGTCTTTCTAACCTGCTTTTTCCCTTATACAGCCTGGGCAGGATATTTCCGCGCTTATCCAGCATATCCGGCATCACGCCGGAGATGGTACCGACTGCGCCGGCATGCGCCCACGCCCCGCTGGAACAACCGTCGGAAACGGCAATCCCTTTGCCCCCCTCAACCAAAGGAAGAACCTCCGCCCCGGAAAGAATAATAGGTTTAAGCTTTTTCATAGTAATCCTTTACTTTATTTATTTTATAAATTCTAAAAACACCGGAAGGCCATCGCCCCGAAAACCCCGCTTTATCTTTTTTTTTCATCAAAGCCTTTTTCTACGCCACCTCCGGCAAACAAATTTTTTTTAAAGTTAAACCTTTTATTCTTTAAAAGCAAGAGCGAGCTGAAAAAAACAACATATATTCACAATTTTTTAAACTTTCTCGGAAAAATAAAAAAACAAAGCGCCAATAACTGATAAAATAGCGCCGTTTATCTCACGGCTGACATCAATTTAGCGCAACGATGATAAAGATAAGATAAAAATCCTTCGTTTTGATATAAAATCTGCCTGTGTTTTTTCTTAAACCGGAAGATAGGAACGCATTTTTTTGTCTTCCACCCAAATTGACCGAAGCTCCGAAACGCCCTGTCTGTCTGTCAACCTACGGAACCGGGTAGATAAACCTTTCATTCTTCACAGTCCTCAGGCAAAAAACACCATTTCCTTTGGAATTTGAATATCTTTTTTCCTTTTTTTATTTTTCAATTCTCAGACTTGCCGGCTTCGCAAAAGGCCGGATTGAACAGTTGCTTTTTTGTCCTAACCCTTATAAGGACTTTCATGTATAAACCATGCCCTATTCCATTGTTATAAGGATATTTTTATCATACCCTCTTCTTCATTGGGCGAAGCTTTTCATATCTTCCCCAAAAAGTACCCCCCTGGCGTAGTCGGAGTTTCTTCTTTAAGAGTAGAAGCCTGGCGGTATCGCTGAACGCCTGAAGGGCGAGTGACGGTCTGATGAAGATGAGAGGACGATATCTAACAGAGGAGATGAGAGGCAAAAGCTTTGAATGATGAAACTTATATAACACTTCAAGGCCGGATTATCCCAAAATAGGGAATGAAAAACCTGTTCCAGGAGGAAATGAGGCCTGTTAAAGTGGAAATTGATGATGAGTCAAAATCCACTCTCATTTGATTTTGTTCTGCTCCTTTTTTTTAGATGTTTCTGTAGATACTCCTGTCATTTTTATGTATTCTTGCCCACCGTCGCCGTTTCCTTCGTCAACTTCAACCGTGTATACTCCGTCATTTTTTGAGCATTTCTCCCGGTACTATTAACATAGCAGCCCCAATACAAAAATTCCCGATTGCGGTATCTAAATTTTGCATTAACTTTTTTGCGACTACCAACCTAGCCACTAAGTTGCAGGAAACAAAAAACGGCGCTTTAACCAAGCGCCGCCCTTTACGAAAAATCAGCTTTTACTTTTCCTGATTTTCCTCTTTTTCCTGGCTTTCACCTTCATGAACCCGTTTCATGGAAAGTTTCATCTTTCCGCGGTTGTCCATGCCGATGTATTTCACCGTCACGGTATCGCCCTCTTGAACGACATCCGTCACTTTTTCCACGCGGCGGTTGGCCAGCTCGGAAATATGCACCAGTCCGTCTTTGGAACCGCAGAAGTTCACGAACGCGCCAAAGTCCATGATTTTCACCACTTTCCCGGTGTAAATCTGCCCAACTTCCGGTTCGCAGACAATACTTTTAATCCAATCCTGCGCCGCTTTCAAAACCTCCAGATTATTGGAAGCAATGTGCAAAGTGCCGTCATCGTCAATGTCCACTTTCGCGCCGGTTGTTTCCGTAATCTCGCGGATAACCTTGCCGCCCGTGCCGATGACTTCGCGGATTTTATCCTTGTCAATCTGCATCGTCACAATCCGGGGCGCGTACGGAGAAATTTCCTTGCGCGGCTCGCTGATGGCTTCGGCCATTTTGCCAAGAATGAAAATGCGGCCTTCGTGCGCCTGAGCCAAAGCCTGGCGCATAATCTCTTCCGTAATGGAAGTAATCTTGATATCCATCTGCAAAGCGGTCACGCCGTCTTTCGTTCCGGCAACCTTGAAATCCATATCGCCGAGATGATCTTCATCGCCCATAATATCCGTCAAAACGGTAAACTTATCTTTCTCTTTAATCAAGCCCATCGCGATACCCGCCACCGGCTTTTTCATCGGAACGCCCGCGTCCATCAAAGACATGGAAGAACCGCAAACCGTCGCCATGGAAGAAGACCCGTTGGACTCCATAATTTCCGACACAACACGGATAGTGTACGGGAAATCGTCGTACGCCGGCAACATCGGATGAATCGCGCGCCAAGCCAGCTTGCCGTGCCCGATTTCACGCCGTCCCGGAGACCCCAGCCTTTTCACTTCACCGACGGAATACGGCGGGAAGTTGTAATGCAGCATGAACCTCTGGCGATATTCACCTTCAATTTCATCCACAATCTGTTCGTCTTCGCCCGTTCCCAAAGTCGTCAGAACCAACGCCTGCGTTTCCCCTCTGGTAAACAAAGCGGACCCGTGCACGCGCGGTAAAACGCCGACTTCGCATTCAATCGGACGTACCGTCTTTGTATCGCGCCCGTCAATACGAATGCCCGTCGTCAACACGGCGTCGCGCATCGTGTGATACTCCGCCTCATGGAATAATTTATCCACGCAGGCAAGAGCTTCTTCATTTTCGGCAAACATCGCCGCCACTTTTTCCTTCAGCTCGGCCAGCTTTTCCTGACGCGCCAGCTTTTCGTGAATCTTGTACGCTTCGGCGATTTCTTCGCCCAGTTCTTCCTTAATTTTGGAACGAACCAGCTGGTAAACTTCCGGTTCCTCGGCAATCGGCCAAGGATCTTTCGCACATTCTTCCGCCAACTCAATAATCATCTGAATGACGGGTTGGAAAGCCTGATGCCCGAAATTCACGGCGCCCAGCATCACATCCTCGGACAATTCCTGAGCCTCCGATTCAACCATCAAAACGCCTTCCTGCGTTCCGGCCACAACCAAATCCAAAGCGGACTGCTTCATCTGAGAAATCCTTGGATTCAATACATACTCGCCGTTAATGTAACCGACCCTGGCGCCCGCGATAGGTCCCAAAAACGGCAACCCGGACAAAGTCAAAGCGGCGGAGGCCGCAATCATCGCCACGATGTCGGAAGAATGCTGCATATCATGGCTCAATAAAGTGCAGGTGACCTGCGTCTCATTGTTAAAACCTTTGACGAACAGAGGGCGAATCGGCCTGTCAATCAGGCGGGAAACCAAAGTTTCCTTTTCGGAAAGCTTCCCTTCCCTCTTTAAAAATCCGCCCGGAATTTTACCGGCGGCGTATGTTTTTTCAATATAGTTGACCGTCAAAGGAACGAAATCTTCAAAAGTTTCCGGCGTTTCCCGGGAAGCGCACACGGCGCAGTGAACAATCGTTTCGCCGTAAGTAACTATAACGGCGGCGTCCGCCTGGCGGGACAGTTTGCCCGTCTCAATGATTAAAGGGCTGCCCGCCCACTGAATTTCCTTACGGAATGTTTGAAACATAGACATGTATTTTTTTACCTTTCAATAATAATCTATTATCCCCAACCTACCTTCAAAAAAAAGGCTTCAAGCTCACTTGCGGCCTGAAGCCCCTTTTCCAAAACCTACTTGCGCAATCCCAATCTTTCAATCAGTTTTTCATAGCGCTCAACGCTTTTGCCCTTAACATAGTCCAAGAGCTTGCGTCTTTGTCCGACCATCATCAAAAGCCCACGGCGGGAGTTGAAATCCTTGCTGTGTTCTTTTAAATGTTCGGTCAGATTTCTGATTCTTTCGGACAAAATGGCAATCTGGATTTCCGGAGAACCCGTATCCCCTTCCTTCAGCCCGAATTCTTTAATCAGTTCCTGTTTTCTTTCATTCGTAATCGACATCCGATTATCTCCTTCTCATTTCTTAAGAGGTT
>CASFRQ010000056.1 GCA_949296785.1 uncultured Alphaproteobacteria bacterium | reverse complement strand
CTCTTCAAAAGCCGTCGTCGCCTCATCCAACCGGCAACAAACAAAGAAACAACCGCCCAAGCCTGCCAAACCTCAACGCCCGCCCGCACCTCAAGAACCGCAGTATGACCTGCAAAGCCTTTTGGCTTCCGTGGAAAAGTTGGAACCTACGCCGGCGGCAAATGAAACAACCCCACGGAACAAAAAGAAAAACAACGGTAACGGAAGCGGGGATAGTTTTTCTCCTGCCGAGGAAGGTTCCGGTTCTTCGGCGGACGCGTTGGCGGAGGCAACCATCGGCGCTTACTCTTTGCAATCTACCGGACTTGTCCTTCCGGAGGAAGTCGGTATCAGCGACAAAGACAGAATCGGCTTGATGCTGCGGGAATGCTGGAACCTTGACGCCGGCGTCCAAGGCATTGAAAATATGATTATAGACATCAAAGTTTCTTTGGACAGAAGCGGACAAATACAAGATGTTTCCATTTTAAACCAAGCAAGGTATAAACAGGACGCGACTTTCCGATCCGTTGCCGAATCGGCCAGAAGGGCTGTTTATATCTGCGGACAGAGGGATGATGGCTCTCCGTTTAAAATCCTTGCGCAAAATTACGCTTCCTCTTATAGTCAGTGGAAAGAACTTCTTTTAAAATTTGATCCTTTGAGCGGAGGTCTCCTGTAATGACACTGTTGAAAAAAAACGCCCTTTATCGTTTCTTTCTTGTCCTTTTCTGTTTCGGGTTTTCATTTTTAAGCTACCGACCGGCCTACGCCATCCTGCAGATTGATGTGTCCGGCGCGAAATCCGATCCTTTGCCTTTAGCGATGCCTTACTTCGGCGGTAATTCAGCCGCCGCGAAAGATACCGGACGGGAAATCGTCCAAGTCGTTGAAAACAACCTGGTTTCTTCCGGTATTTTCAGAATTATTGACAGGCAGGCGTATATTCAAATACTGGATTCCATCAACACGCGTCCGAATTTTGAAGACTGGAAAGCCATTAAAGCCCAAGGATTGGTCTACGGACAGGTGGAGGAAACTCAAGACGGTTCTTTACGGGTATCTTACCGTTTGTTTGATGTTTATCTGTCTCAGCAGATGGAAGGAACCTCTTTGACGACAAAACCGGAAAACTGGCGGCGCATCGCCCATATGATCGCGGATCAGATATATCAAAGAATCACGGGAGAAAAAGGGTATTTTGACACGCGCATCGTATATGTCGCCGAAGAAGGGGATGCCAAAAACAGGACAAAAAGACTGGCAATTATGGATCAAGACGGTGAAAACAAGCATTATCTGACCAATGGAAATTACATGGTTTTAACCCCTCGTTTTTCACCGAACATGCAACAGATTACCTATTTTTCTTATTCAAAAGGAACGCCGAGAATTTATCTTTACGACATTGAAACGGGGAAACAATCAATTGTCGGGGATTTTCCGGGAATGACTTTCGCCCCCCGTTTTTCACCGGACGGGAAAAAGTTAATTATGAGCATGGCTTTCCACGGCAATTCGGAGATCTACACCTTTGATCTGGAAACGGGAAGGCAAAAACGCCTGACAAACCATCCGGCGATTGATACTTCGCCCAGTTATTCTCCGGATGCGAAACAAATTGTCTTCAACTCCGACAGGGGCGGCTCCCAACAGCTATACACCATGAACGCAGATGGCTCAAAAGTAAGGCGTATTACTTTCGGTACGGGAACATACGCAACGCCTGTCTGGTCCCCCAGAGGGGATTATATCGCCTTTACAAAAATAAAGTCGGGCAAGTTTTATATCGGTATCATCCGGCCAGACGGTTCGGGGGAAAGGTTGATTGCGGAAGGATATCTCGTGGAAAGCCCTTCTTGGTCACCAAACGGCCGACAAGTTCTTTTTTACAGACAAACGCCGCCGGTTAACGGGAAAAGTTCCTCAAAAATATACGCCATAGACATCACGGGGCACAACGAACGATTGATAGACACGGAAGGAGACGCTTCCGACCCGACATGGTCTCCTCTGTTATCCAGGTAAGACAAAAGACTGTCCGTTTTTTATCCGCCTTTGTTTTTTTAGGCTTTTTGTTCGCCTGTTCAAACAAACCGGCGGAACCATCCCAGTTCGCCGTCCCGACGGGCCGTCCCGACGGAAGGCGGTTACGCTTGGCAAGAAGATGTTGATATTTTTTCCTTACAAAACGCCGAAATGTCCAGATTTCCGAGTCTTTGTTTTTTCATAAAAAAATGAAAGGATTTTTGCGTTTTTTTCAAAATATTCCTGAATTTTTTAAAATACCGGAAAAAAGAAGGAAAAAGTAATAAAAAAGAAACGCCGTTTTCTTGTAAAATAAGTTGCGTTTTATAAAAAATGGAAATAATATATCCTTAAATTCATTTAAAGAAGGATTTTTGCAATGAAATTGAATTACCTTTTTTTAGCGGCTCTGTTAACAACGGCCTGCTCTTTTTCAAAAGACAATCTCCAACATGAATCCCTTCGTTTGCCGCAGGAAAGGCAATCACTTTTGGATAATGACATGTATCAGAACAGCTCTTTAAAACGTCGGATGGAGGCTGAGAAAAAAAGTCAAAAAGTTAATCTGCGCTTTGAATATCCGAGTTCTTACACACGCCTGCCTGAAAATCAGAAGGCGTCAAACTTAAAAACAAACGGCAGAAAAGAAAAAGCAGCCCCTAAAAGACCGGAAGCGTTAAATACCGAAAGCCAGGTTACGACAAAAGAAAGCTCTTTGACCCTCCGACAGGATATTGCCCTATCCAGTACTGGTAAAGAAAGAACCTTAAGTTCTCAACCGGACACACCTGTCACCAGTGACGAACTGGCATCTCAAACGGAGATTGAAGTTATTGTCACGGACAAAACGGCTTCCGGGAAGACGTCTCAGACATCTGGGAAAGAAACGGAAGATGTTTCTTTAAATGTTTCCGAAGAAACCGCTCCTCAAAAAAACCCTCTTCAAACAACCGGTCAGGCTTTAAAAGAAGAAGGTTCAACCTCTTCGGCACTCAACGCGCAGAAAGCAGGCTGCTGGTGCCAACTGATGAAAGAATGTTTCCCCTGCTTGCAAAATCAAGAAACAAAATAATCGGTAAAAACTGTCATAAAATATAAATAAGGAGACCCCAAATGACATTCAAATTTTTATCCGCCTTTGTCCTTTTAGGCTTTTTATCCGCCTGTTCAAACAAACCGGCGGAACCATCCCAGTTCGCCGTCCCGACGGAAGGCGGTTACGCTTGGCAAGAAGATGTTGATATTTCTTCCTTACAAGACACAGAAATGTCCAGACAATTCAAAGAAGAAACAGACAATATGGTCTTTTTCGCCTTTAACCGTTATGATGTCACCGGAGAAAACCTGGAAATTTTAAAGGCTCAAGCGGAATGGCTGAAAGCCCATCCGGCGGCTCTTATCCTGATTGAAGGACACGCCGACGAAAGAGGAACACGCGAATACAACCTCGCTTTAGGAGAAAGAAGAGCCTCCTCCGTTATGGATTTCTTCATTGCCAGCGGCATCAATAAAGAAAGAATTAAAACGATTTCTTACGGAAAAGAACGGCCGATGGTTGTCGGTTCCTCGGAAGAAGCATGGAGCAAAAACCGTCGTGCCGTAACGGTTGTTCAATAATGAACAGGGCTGTTTTTTAAATTTCGCAAAAAACGCTTCAAAAAAAACGCTTTTCTTCATATACTGAGGAAAAGCGTTTTTCTTTTAAAGGAAAAGGATAAAAAATGAAAAAACATCTTTACGGAATTTTTTGCGCCCTGGCTCTGTTTTCCTCTTTCATGAATCAACAGGCTCTGGCACAAGAGACGCCTTCCCAATCAGCCGGATATCTTTATCAAAAAATAACGGCTTTGGAAAACCAGTTGACAGAGATGACGGGAATGTTGGAGCAGATGGCCCACAGGATATCACAGCTGGAAGAACAGGCAAAGAAAGTCAATTCGGATGTTTCTTTTCGTCTTAACGAGCTTGAAGGAAAAATGCAAAACCTGTCAAATTTAAGTTCTTCAACGATAGGTTCAATTCAGGACAAAACCTCTTCCCCGGTTCAAGAAAAACCTTCAGAGACCGCGGAAGTCAAAAAAAACAAGGAAACAGAAAAAAAACAGGAGCAAACGGCTTTAACCTCTGCCACCGCCGATCCGCAAAAAATGTACGATGATGCGTATCAATCCCTTGTGAAAACAGAATATGACACAGCTCAGGAAAAACTGGCAGCTTTTCTAAAACAGTTTCCGGAACACTCTCTGGCAGGGAATGCCCAATATTGGCTGGGGGAAACCTATTATGTTCAAGGACAGTATGGACAGGCAGCGGTTCAGTTTGCGGAAGGCTTCAAAAAATACAAGACCAGTATTAAAGGTCCGGACAACCTTTTAAAACTGGGAATGTCCATGCAAAAGCTGGATAAAAAGAAAGAGGCTTGCACCGCGTTCAGGAGTTTAAAAAAAGAATTCCCGAAAGCGCCTGTTTCCATTTTGCAAAAAGCGCAGGATGAGGCGAAGAAACTGAAATGCCCTTAATCAGCTTTTTTTTCAAAAAAAAAGAAAACAAACCTGTTTTGAATGAGGATCTTTTTTTCCGGCATTTTTCGAATCTTATGAAAAAAGCGGAAAACCTTTTGCAAATAGAATCCGAAAGCTTTGAAAAGAAAAAAGAAAGAGATTCCTTCCAGACCTTAGATATTTTTTCTGCCGAGGAGAATATTTTTCACGATAAAAAATCCGAAAAAGAAAACTATTTTTCAAAGGAAACAAGCCGTTCCGTTTTTTCGGCAGATGATGTTTCAACTGTTTCTTTCTCATCGTATTCAGGCGTTGCAGAAAACAAACAGAAGGATGTTAAAACAGCCCAAAAACCGGAAAATCAAACGGTAAACTTTTTCAGAATGTCGGATGAGACTGATTTACATAGGTTTCATTCAAAAGGAGAAAAAGAGCAAAAAACAAAATCCTTCGGGAATTATTTGCCGGGGAAAGGCTTTTTCTCCCAACCTTCAGAAAATAAAAATTATCCCAAAGAAATCGCCGTCGCCCTTTCCGGCGGAGCGGACAGTTTATGTTTAACTCTTTTAATGCAACAGTGGTGTGAGAAAAATGGTTACCGTCTGACGGCCATAACCATAGATCATCAATTAAGGAAAGAATCCGCGGCGGAAGCGCAAGCCGTTCATCTCCAGCTGGAGGAAAAAGGCATCCGGCATCAGATTCTTGTTTGGAAACATCCGCCGCTGACATCCGGTATTGAAGAAAAAGCAAGAGAAGCTCGCTACAACCTTCTATCCGATTTTTGCCGCCAGGCGGGTATTCCTTTTCTGTTGACAGCCCATACGAAAAACGACCAAGTGGAGACTTTCCTTCTCCGTCTGTCAAAAGGAAGCGGGCCGGACGGGCTGGCCGGCATAAAATCTGTTTTTAAAACAAGAGGACTTGTGCTTATCCGACCGTTTTTAGATTTTACGAAAGAAGAAATCATCGGTTTTTTAAAAAAGGCAGGGCAGAAATGGATTGAAGATCCGTCTAATCAAAACGAAGATTTTGAACGAGTTCGTTTACGCAAGAAGCGGAAAACCCTTGAAAAAATGGGATTGACGTTGTCCGGCCTGGCCAAAAGCATCGGACGGTTGAATGAAACCAGGGAATTTTTGGAGGCGGAAACCGAAAAAGCGGTTTCTTTCTGCGCTGTCATTGACCCAAAAGGACACGCTTTTATAGAAGAAGGAAAATTTTTCACTCTGCCTACTTTTCTCCAAAAAAGAGTTTTAGTCCGTCTCTTCTTTCTGATTG
>CASFRQ010000055.1 GCA_949296785.1 uncultured Alphaproteobacteria bacterium | reverse complement strand
CCGGACCTCTCCCCTATACCGAATAATTTTTAAGGGAGCGGCGAACCGCTCCCAGACTCAATCTTTTTATATTTTTTTGAAAAGCAGAGATGCATTTGTCCCGCCGAAACCAAAGGAATTGGAAAGCGCCACACGAATCTCCCTTTCCTTCGCCTGAAGAGGAACCAAGTCCATTCCCGCTGCCTCCGGCAAAGGATTTTCCAAATTGACAGTCGGTGGCGCCACTTGTTTTTCCATTGCCAAAAGCGTGTAAATCGCTTCCACGGCACCCGCCGCGCCCAGCAAATGCCCCACAACCGATTTTGTGGATGACATGCTTAATTTTTCAGCATGCGCGCCGAACATATCCCTGACAGCCAACAACTCCACCTTGTCTCCCAAAGGAGTGGAAGTACCGTGCGCGTTAATATAGTCCACCTCATCCGGAGAAATACCTCCGTTGCGAATAGCCGCCTTCATCGCCCTCAAAGCTCCGTTGTTTCCGGGCGCCGTTATATGGTGCGCGTCCCCGCTCATACCGTAACCGATAACCTCGCCGTAAATACGGGCACCGCGTTTTTTCGCATGCTCATACTCTTCCAAAACCACTGCGCCGGCCCCCTCGCCCATGATAAAGCCGTCCCGGCCTTCATCCCATGGACGGGATGCTTTTTCCGGCGTATCGTTATAAGAAGTGGACAATGCCTTCGCCTGCGAAAATCCGGCGACGGCCAAACGGCAAATGGGAGCCTCCGCCCCACCGGCAATCATCACATCCGCCTGATCCGTCTGAATCAAACGAGCGGCGTCGCCAATGGCGTGCGTTCCCGTCGCACAAGCCGTCACTACAGCGGAATTCGGCCCCATAAAACCATGACGAATAGACACATGGCCCGAAATTAAATTGATTAAAGAAGCGGGAATAAAGAACGGGCTAACTCTGCGTGGCCCTTTTTCATTCACAAGGACGGAGGTTGCCTCAATCGTTTGCAACCCGCCGATTCCGGACCCCATCAAAACGCCTGTTCTTTCCTTTTCTTCCTGAGAATCCGGCGTCCAACCCGCATCGGCGACGGCATCCTCCGCCGCACAGATACCGTACAGGATAAAAGAGTCCATATGGCGCTGTTCTTTCGGCTCCACAACGGAATCTTTATCAAAATACCCCGGCACGGACGGATCCGTCGGAATCTGTCCCGCGATTTTCGCAGGATAATCCGTCGTATCAAACGAGGTTATTTTGGAAATTACGGAACGCCCGCTGACCAGCCCGTCCCAGTTATGTTCCAACCCTCTGCCAATCGGGGAGACAATCCCCATTCCCGTTACAACAACGCGTCTCATCACTCTCACCTTAAAACTATCCGGAAAAATCCGTTTCCTTAATAAATTCAATTAATAAAAACTTATCCGAAACATTCTTTATATGACACCGTCTCGGACAAAACCACGGCTTTTATTTTTGTAAATTTCGCTTTACCAAAACTGTCCGGTAAAAGTTTTTACTTTTATACCTCGGCTTCCGCATTCTGAAAAAGCTTTCTGCCAAACTTATAACGACACTTCCGTATCCTTGACTTCTATAATTCAAAATCCGCCGTTTTTCATAGAACAATTCCGCTTTTTTTCACAACACGGAAAACCTGAAAAAACAACCTGTCATTTATACAGAAAGGACTCAAAGCTGACAAATAAGCGCTTCCCTCTTATAAGAAAAGAAGCGCTTTATTCTGCATTTTAATTAATTGCTGTGCTTTTCAATAAAGTCAACGGCGTCTTTAACCGTCAGAATTTTTTCAGCGGCATCATCAGGGATTTCGCAATCAAATTCTTCTTCAAAAGCCATAACCAATTCAACCGTATCCAGACTGTCGGCGCCCAAATCGTCAATAAAGCTGGCGCTGTCAACCACTTTGGCTTCATCTACGCCCAAATGTTCGGCCACAATCTTTTTTACGCGTTCAGAAATATCACTCATTATTCTTTTCCTTATGTTGTTAAAATAAAATATCAACGCTTGCCTTTTAGCACATTTTTTTGCTTTTGGCTAGCCTCTTTTTAAATCATAGCCATACCGCCGTTTACATGCAGAGTCTGCCCTGTCATGTAAGAGGCCATATCGCTCGCCAGGAAGATAATCGCATTCGCTACATCCTCCGGCGTTCCCAGCCTGTTCATCGGAATAGACTGTGTCAGACGGTCTTTCGCTTCTTGCGAAAGAGCATCCGTCATTCTTGTTTTAATAAACCCGGGGGCGACGCAGTTTGCCGTGACGCCTCTGGAGGCCAGCTCCAGCGCCAGGCATTTCGTCATACCGATGAGACCGGCTTTGGAGGCGCTGTAATTCGCCTGTCCCGGATTCCCCGTCACGCCGACAATGGAAGCCGTGCTGACAATCCGTCCGTACCGGCGTTTCATCATTCCCTTAACCGCCGCGCGGATAAGGCGGAAACCGGCCGTCAGATTGATATCCAAAACCGTCTGCCATTCTTCGTCTTTCATCCGGATAAACAAATTGTCTTTCGTCAGGCCGGCGTTGTTCACGACAACATCAATTTTGCCCAACTCTTCCTCAACCGCTTTGACCAAAGCTTCCGGACCGTTCGGATCTTTCAAATCGCACGGGTAGACGCTGACTCTGTCCTTCAATTCTTCCTGAAAAGCTTTCAACGCCTCCATGGAAATATCCGTCAACGCCAAAGTCGCACCCAAAGCATGAAATTGCTGTGCAACGGTTCTGCCAATGCCGCCCGTCGCCCCGGTAATGAGAACGACTTTTCCTTCAAAATTCAACATTTTTAATCTCCTTTTTTATTTTACCTATAAAAAACTCTAAACTTCCACTTCGGCTCCCGCCGCAGTTTTGTCGTTCAGACAAAAATCCAAACCGCCGCAGCGCTTTTTCCCTGTTGTTTACACATTTTTCCGCATGCGGAAGCATCGTTTTAAAACATCCCGGTCAAAGGCTTTTGACAAACTCCTCAACAGACTCCTTAGTCAAAAGGTTGACCCTTTCCAAAGAGTCGTCAATACGGCGCACAAGCCCTGTCAAAACCTTTCCAGCGCCGGCCTCTGCCACCTGCGTCACGCCCAAAGCCGCCATCTTTTGAATCGATTCGGTCCAACGGACGGGGCTGTAAATCTGACGGACAAGATTTTCCTTTATCTGCCCCGCATCCGTATTGACATCAGCCGTCACATTGTCAATTAACTTTATCTGAGGAGCCCTCAGATTAAGAGAAAGAATTTCCTCTTCCAACTCTTGTGCGGCCCGGCGCATCAAAGGACTGTGAAAAGCACCGGAAACAGCCAGTTTTACAGCCATTCTTGCCTTCATTTCCTTTGCTTTTTCCATAGCGCGTTCAACAGCCGCGCTTTCACCGCTGATAACCGTCTGGCCGATGGAATTGTCATTGGCAATCACCAAAATTTCCTCTCCGGCACTTTCGTTAACAACCTTTTGGACCTCTTCCATAGGCAACCCGATGATGGATGCCATCGCTCCGGGACGAGCTTCGGCAGCCTTACGCATCGCCTCCCCCCTTTTACGCAGCATAACGGCCGTTTCCGGCAGCCCTAAAGCCCCCGCGGCACATAAAGCCGTCCATTGCCCTAAAGAATGCCCCGCCGTATAAGAAAAAATATCTTTTAACGGACGACCCGCCGTCTCTTCCAAAACGCGGCAGACAGCCATACTGACGGCCATCAAGGCCGGCTGAGCGTTTTGAGTCAAAGTCAGCTCTTGAGCATCCCCTTCAAAAATCAAAGAAGACAAATTGAAATGAAGAGCTTCGTCCACTTCGTCAAAAACGGCTTTCGCACAAGCAAAAGAATCATACAAATCACGGCCCATCCCGACCGACTGCGACCCCTGTCCGGGGAATACTACCGCCCTCGTCATGTTTCCTCCCAAAATTTAACGGAATATGCTTTATCATACACATCTTTTTAAAAAAGAGAATTAAATTTTTATGACGATACCCCTTTTTCTCAAAGGAGGGGAGAAGAGAACAGTCGCCTCACTCTGTCTTTTCCCTGCCCTGTTTTCATTTAAGGCAAAAAACGCTTGATTTTTTCCCGCCGAAAAGGCATACTGTTTTTGAAGGACGGCAGAAGCGTTTTTTTCGCCAATCTGGTCAGGTTCGGAAGAAAGCAGCCATAACGAACAAAAGCGGGTTCTGTGCGGTCCTTCGCTTTTTTTGGTTGAGGCGTTCAAAAATCCGGCGCCATTCAAAATAAAAAACAATCATTCAAAGATGTGCGACACTATGGAACAAGACCTGATTTCTTCACCGAAAACCGCTCAAGAGCAAGACAACACCCTTTTTGAGATGTTTCAGGGACAGGCGGATAATCAAGAGCCGGCT
>CASFRQ010000054.1 GCA_949296785.1 uncultured Alphaproteobacteria bacterium | reverse complement strand
CGGTTTGCATTTGATTATGGCGACACAGAGGCCGTCCGTGGATGTTATCACCGGTACGATTAAAGCCAATTTCCCGACCAGAATAAGTTTTCAGGTTACTTCCAAAATTGACAGCCGGACTATTTTGGGCGAACAGGGGGCGGAACAACTTTTAGGCAAAGGGGATATGTTGTTTATGGCCGCGGGACAAAAACCGCGCCGGGTGCACGGTCCGTTTGTCAGTGATGATGAGGTGGAAAAAGTGGTTTCCTTCTGGGCGCAACAGGGGGAACCCGATTATGTAACGGCAATAGTGGATGACCAGGGGGCGGATGTGTCCAAAGGAGGAAGTTCCGGCATGGGCATGGAAACATCTTCCGAGGAAAACAGTCTTTACGACCAGGCGGTTAACATCGTTATTAAGGACAGGAAAGCGTCTACCAGTTATATTCAGCGCCAATTAAAGATTGGTTATAACCGCGCGGCTGATTTGATGGACAGAATGGAAGCTGAGGGCGTCGTAAGTTCTCCAAACGCTACGGGTCGGCGGGAAGTTTTGGTTCCGGATCCAAACGAACCGTAGAAAACAAAACAATCGGGAATGGTTTGAAAAAAGCTCCGATGATTAAAGGGCTTTGGTATGGTTTCTCCGTTATTGCAACCGTGTGTGGGCGTCTGTTTTGGAAAAAGAGAACGCAGGCAGAGGGTTTTTGTCCGGTAAAAAATCTCTCTCCTTTAGAAGCTCTTGCCAAATACAAAAAGAACATTTAATTTATATTAAAAATATCCAGCCAGAGGAAATAAGATATCATGAAAAGAATTTATGCTTTTGTTTTTATCGGTTTGTTTTTACTTCTGACCGCTCCTATTCGGGCGGAGGTTCCTCAAGAATTAAAAACGCCGGCCAACAATAAAATCCTTTCGGAAGTGGAAGGTCTTCTCAACTCCATTAAAACGATGAAAAGCAAGTTTGTTCAGTTTAATTCCGTTGATGATTCAAACCTTGTGGACGGTACTTTTTATTTATCCCGTCCGAACAGGATGCGTTTGATTTATAATCCGCCGGTGGAATTGGAATTCGTCGCCGACGGGGAAAGTCTGATTTACCATGATAAGACTTTTGATCAAATAACGCATCTGAGTTTGGATGAAACGCCGGCTTCCATTTTGTTAAAAGAAAAGTTTTCTTTTGACGACCCGTCCGTTTTGGTAACGGATATACGTGAGATTCTTGATGATTATGAAATTACGGCCGTTCAAAAGGACAATCCTTCTCTGGGCAGCATTACATTGGTTGTTACGAAACAGCCGATTACTTTGCGTCAATGGGATATTCTGGATGCTCAGGGGGTGAAAACCTCCATTGCTCTGTATGACAACCAATATAATGTGCCGGTGGACTCCTCCCTTTTTGTTTTCCAGGATCCTCGTATGAAAAAGAATACTGGCGATTTGACAAGGCGCCGCGGCAGGTAGGTTTTTGCTGAAAGCTGTTTTTTCGTTTCTTTTTTGAGGGGAAAAAGGGAGAGGCTTTTGTCCTTTTGCCTGCGGACAGAAGTAAAAGGGCGTTAATCCGCAGAGGTTTTCAATGGAATGTTAAGGAGGGAGGTTCCATGAAAAAGAAAGTTTGTTTATTGTTCCTTTTCTTTTTTTGGACAGGATATTGCCTGTCTTGCCGGGCACAAAGTTATTCTTCTTTGGACAGGGAGGCGCAGAATGTCCCTCTTGTTTATGAGCAGAACAAAGAAGCTCTTGTTAAATATTTAATGTCTTTTACCAGGAATGATGCGGAAAAAGCGCGTATTTTGGCCGCATGGATTGTTTTTAATGTGGATGAAAACAAGTTTAAATCCATTCGTGAAAAAAAGGAAACGAATCGAGGCCGCGCAGCACCGGTTATCTCTTCCGGCGATACATTTATCACCCGAATCGGTAACAGTGAAGATTTCGCCGACCTTTATCAGGAATTGGGAGAGTTGGCCGGTTTGGAAGTCGCGGTTATTCCGGGATACGCGGGATATAATCTTTCCAGCCGGAATTATCTTCAGAACAAACATACCTGGAATGCTGTCAAGATAGACGGAGAATGGCGCCTTTTGGATATTGCTTGGGCCATGAAAGGGACTTCTTTCGGTGCCAGCATGAAGAATCTTGCTCTTTATGAAGAAGAGGTTGAACGACGCGGGGACTTGTCTTATTCTTTGGCACGAAGGTTGCGTTCCAATAAATCTTTTGATAACAGATGGTTTTTTACCAGTCCTTATACGATGATTAAAACACATGTTCCTCTTCAGGATTCATGGCAATTGTTGCCTGTCCCGAAATATTTCAGTTTTACGCAAAAGGATTCTTAAGATAGTTATCGTTTTCTGATTTTTTCTCTTTGATTATGATTTAGGCTGTATAAGCTTTTTCTTAAAGAATCTTGAGTTTGTAGAGAGAATCTTAACATGCCGCCTTCATATCCTGGATTTCCATTTTTTCGCCGAAAGGATGGTTGCCTTTTTTTAGAGTCGGATAAGCAATAGAGAGCTATATACTGGAAAAAACAAAAAAGAGCCTTTACTCATTTAGTTGGTCAAAATAGGCATCAACAGCCTTAACAAAAGCCGTCGCCAGTTTTTTCCGATAAGAAGCTTGTTTCAGTAATTTTTCTTCCTGCCTGTTGGACAGATATCCCATTTCAACAAGGACAGAGGGAATGCTGGGCGATTTTAAAACAAAAAAGCCGGCGAATCGGTGCGCATCGGGGACAAGGGCTACTTTTTTGCGCATTTGTCCCACCAATAGCGAAGCGAAGGTTGAAGATTTGTCCATTGTGTCTCTTTTTGCCAAATCAATCAGGATATTGCTGACTTCTTTTGTTTCATTGGACAAATCAATGCCCAGGATAATATCCGCTTTGTTTTCCCGTTCGGCCAAAGCCGCCGCTTCCCTGTCTGAAGCTTTTTCGGAAATCGTATAAACAGATAAGCCTCTCGCTTTTTTGTTACTGGCGCTGTCAGCATGGAAAGAAGCAAATAAGTCTGCTTCGTGTCGGTGGGCGATTTGAATCCTTTGAGGTAAAGTTAAGGAAATATCTTTGTCTCTGGTCATAAAAACCTGGTAGCGACCTGTTTCCAGAAGTTGGCGGCGAACTTCCTTTGCCATGGCGAGTGTCAAGTGTTTTTCATATTGTCCGGAGATTCCGATGGCGCCGGGATCTTTACCGCCGTGTCCCGCGTCAATGACGATAATGGGTTTCTTATTGGATGTATTTTTCTTTCCGGCGTTTTTAACCGCGGCAGAGGAGTTTTTTAAAGAAACCGACTTCATTGTTCCGAACGGCTGAAAAGAGGCGATTTGCGATTCTGTTACCGGTTTGAAATCAATGACAAAACGCCATGAAAAGCCGCTTTGCGGCGCCAGATAAAATGCTTTTTTGGGAAGGATGTTTTCCGATAATTCCAGGACGACGCGCGTGTTTGTTTTATGAATTGTGCCGATTCGGAGGTCTTTCACCCCTTTTTTCACGCCGGCGGTTTGTTTTTTCAGGTCCGCGGGGTATGAAGTATCTTCAAAGTCAATGAGAATCCGATTCGGATTGGGTAAAATAGATATATAATACGGAACTTCTTGGTTTAAATCCGCCACAAAACGAACGGACCGGTCCGCATGGACGGCCATTCGTATCTGCTTGAGTTCTGCGCGCGCGGCAAAAGCGTCGTTTCCCCCTGTTTTTATAAAAAAACAAAGAAAAAAAGAAAAAAAGCAAAAAAGTTTCTGAATGCCGGTCATTTCAAATCCAAAAAAAATCAATACGACCATCATAATATAGTTGTTCTTTTTTGAACAGAGGTTTATTGTATTTCAGAGTAAAAAGATTTTTGCGTTTATTGGTAAACCCTTTGGAGCTTCATTCGGGGCGGGTAAATAAGGTACATCGGGCAAAAAAGCTTTTTACGACGGAACAAGTTT
>CASFRQ010000053.1 GCA_949296785.1 uncultured Alphaproteobacteria bacterium | reverse complement strand
TTTTGAATACGGACGCAGTATGTTTTTTTCAAAAGACTGCGATTTATATGCCGACTATGAAATCACGCTTAAATCTCCGTTGCTGGCTCAAGCGCCGGACGGACGACAAGCGGCAATTCTTCCCGATTCGCTGCGCCATATCGCTTTTGGACCGGCCATAAAAAAGGGAAATCCTAAAGCAGCCGAGTTAATTCGTCTTCTCCTTCACTCTCTGATTACTGCCGAAGAAAAGAATCTGACACAAAACAACCTGACGGAAGCATACTCGTCCTCTGATAAGGAGATACAACAGCTCCTGGGACTTTTACCGAACGCCGCGTCACGGTTGGGCGCTTCAGACCGTTGGATTTATAAAGTTCTTCTTTCTTACGGCAATTACGGAGAAATTTACGAAAGAAATTGCGGAGAAGCCTCACCATTGAAGCTTCCCCGCGGTTTAAACAATTTATGGTATAAAGGCGGCCTCTTATGGGCACCGCCCTTATATTAATTTACCTTTAAAACCTTCAGATATCGCATTATTCCGCGATTTCACGATCTTTTTTCGGCTTCCGCCCTCTTTTGGGAGAATCGTCCGTCCCCAACGATTTTAACAAATCCAAAATCTTAACCGCAAGAGCGTGATCCGGAATATTATAATAGGCCCGAACCAACTCCAAGGTTTCTTTTTTGTTCATCGGATCGTCATCATAGAGCTTTTTAGTCTCTGCAAGCGCATTGACCGGCGTGTTGACGATATTACGGGGGCTCGCATTTTCCGCCTCTTTAGGCAGATCCTCATAAAAATATTCAATAGGGACATTTAAAACCTGTCCGATATCAAACAAGCGGCTCGCACCGATGCGGTTCAACCCTTTTTCATATTTTTGAATCTGTTGAAATGTCAGCCCTAAAAGGGAACCCAGTTTTTCCTGGCTAAGTCCCAGAAGAATCCTTCTGTTCCTCAGTTTAAGGCCCACATGGACGTCAACCGGATTCGGGGAACCGTCAGCAGAACGGCCTCTTAACGAATGCTTTCTTTCCATTTGTTTACTCACTACTCCTTTACCATTAAAGCGGGTACATTAAACCATATTCTTTTAAATAAGTCAATACTTTTTACAAATTTATTTGTTTTTTATGAATATATCCTAAAAGGATAGAGATTGCAAATAAAATAAAATTAAATATCTCCCCATAGACAGAATAGAAAGTCGGAGGCAAAGCGCGAGGAAGGTCGGCATCCAGAATACCTTCCTCCCCCAAAGGTAAAAAAGCCTCTAAGCGCCCATAAGGAGTAATCACCGCGGAAATACCGTTGTTTGTGGAACGAACAACCGGTAATCCCTCCTCCACAGCCCTTTGTTGAGCTGCCGCCAAATGCTGATAAGGGCCGGCGCTGATACCGTACCACGCGTCATTTGCCACATTCACAATCCATAACGGCCGACGCTTCCCGTCCGTAACATGCTTCGGAAAAATAATCTCATAACAGATTCCCAATCCAACCGGCGGCGCTTTACTGATGTAATAAGTTGCAGGTCCATTCCCCGGACGAAACTCTCCCGGAAGAGGGACAACCTTATCCAAAGGAATATATTCTTTCAAAGGAACATATTCACCGAAAGGTACTAAATGGGATTTGTCATACACTCCCTTAATTTCCCCCAAGTCGTCAATAATCAGGATACTGTTGGCAACGGCGCCACTTTTTTCATCCGCAACCCGAAGAGCTCCCGAAATCAAAGTTGCGCCTTGTTTTAACGCCGATAAAATCAATGATTGAAACAAAAAGTTTTTTTCATAAAAAACCAAAGCAGACTCGGGCCAAATAACATGCGTTACCGGTTTTGAAGCCTCTTGCGCGCTTAAACGGACATGCTTCATAAAGTTTTCTTCCATCTGCGAAGCGGTCCATTTCATTTGTTGCGGAATATTCGGCTGAACAAGGCGCAATCGGACACCCCAAACATGATTGTTTTCGGCATCAAAAAGCCGCCAACCACCCCACACGCACGCAAAAAAAGATAAACTCACAGCGGAAAGAAGAACAAACTTATGAGACCAAAACTTCTGTTTCCAATTGCCCTTTTGCCCCAAAAAGAAAAAAGAAGAAAAGACAAAGCAGGAAAGAAAGCTTAAAACATAAGGGCCTGTTAAACTCTCCACCTGCAGAACAGGCAAAAAAGCCACCCACACCGAAGATAAAAGGTTCCAAGGAAATCCGGTAAATATCCAAGACCTGACCCACTCTAAAATCCCCCACCAGGCGGCAAACATCCAAACGCGGCGCCAACCC
Organism: uncultured Alphaproteobacteria bacterium; assembly: GCA_949296785.1. Classification (GTDB taxonomy): domain Bacteria; phylum Pseudomonadota; class Alphaproteobacteria; order CASFRQ01; family SAAU01; genus CASFRQ01. The sequence continues at coordinate 4,083 of CASFRQ010000053.1, read as the reverse complement.
GCAGGCGCGAAAAAAGATAATACAGACCCGCAACCGATAAACAGACCACCCAACACCCCCATACCGGCAAACGCCAAAGGGATGAAAGGGTAAAAAGCTGCGTCCAGTTTCAAAGCATTTGTAATCCAGGACAAAGAAAAAGCAAATAAAGAGAAACCGAAGAAAAAGCCAAGCCCGAAAGCGCTTTTTTTCCTTTCCGCTCTATTCAACAAACAGACAAAACCGGAAAACGAAAGGAAAAGAACAGGAATAATCCCATAAGGAGGAAAAGCAAAAACAGCCGTTCCCCCCAGAAAAAACGCCGCCAAAAGGCTCTTTTTCCCTATTTTTTTATCCTTCTCACAAAACGCCGGACAATCGTTTTTCTTGTCATTCAACATCTCTTCGGTTAAAGCAGTACTTTTCCCTCCCGCTCGCAGCCATTTAAAAGCCTTTTTCAATCTCTTCTCCTAATCATTATCAACTTTTTTACCTCTGCCGTCGCCTGTTCCGAAACATGAGATACCGCCCTTTGTTCCTTCCGTCAACAGAACCGCCAAATCAAAACCGAGACAGGGCGACTCTGTTCCCGTCCGATAACCGTAAAGCATCCTTCTTTTCCGACATCCTCCGTCAGAGATAATCTTTACTTGTTGGTGTTTTTTTCAGATTTTTCACCCTCTTTAAATCTGACCTGCGCTTTTTTTCTATGCTTAAAGCAATATCTCCCGTTTTAATTGTCTTATATATTTTTTAAGAAAGGCCAGAGATTTTATTTTTTAAAATCAAAAAGATTCAGACCGATTTCATCGCTGAAAGTTCTTTCCGCCGTCCCGTCAACGGCATTGACGAAAATCTCTCCCGTCGCGCTGATTCTGGCCGAAACCAGATGACCGCCGAACACCCGGTTTTCCGTATCCCCTATGTTGATATGCAGATGAAGATAGGTTTCCCCGTCTTTAGTAGAGACATTTCCCAAAAGGGAAGTGATTTCAAAAATCCCTTCCAAAGACCTTTCTTTATATTCTTTTGTCGCCGGATAAAACACACCGAGCGTTACCTTATCCACCGCGCCGATTCCGGCCACCGCACCGCAAGTAATATGATGATTGGAGCAAAAAGCCTTTAAAACGGCTACCACATCCTCTCCCTTTTCCAGGCGGAGAAGGTATTTATTTTCAAATTGTCTGTATTCCATACAAAACCCCTTTCAAAAAAAACAAAAACAAAGTACATTACCGGCAAAGACTATAACATAAATGACAGGAGAATGCTATGACGACTTCACAAGAAATAACCCTGTTGGAGGAAAAAATCATCCGGCTTGAAACCTATGTCGCCAATCAGGAAAAAAATATTGAAGAGCTGAATCAGGAACTGATTGTCCAAGGAAAAATTATCCAAAAACTGCAACAACAGACAAAAATGATTTTAACCACTCTGTTTTCGGACAGTCCGCTGAAACCTTTATCGGAAGAAACAAAACCGCCGCACTATTAAAATCATAAAAAATATAAAATCGTCTCTTTCTCGCCTGTTTCCTCCCTCCGTACAGGCGAAAAGAAAATTTTTTTGCTATGCCCGTTGTTTACGTCCCGTTTTTCCGTCCTCCTCTGAAAAAAACGCGATTTTTCAAAAAACGCTCTTAGTTAAATCATCTTTGACACAACGCCGTCCGCCAGTTTCGGTTCAAACCAAGTGGATTTCGGCGGCATGATTTTTCCCGCATCCGCCACGGACATCAGTTCCTCTATAGAAGTCGGGAACAAAGAAAACGCCGCAGCCATTTCTCCGCTGTCCACTCTTTTTTCAAGAGCTTCCACCCCGCGAATACCTCCGGAAAAATCTATCCTGTCCGATTTTCTTAAATCTTCAATTCCCAAAACAGGAGTTAAAACTTTATCGGACAAAATACTGACATCCAAATCTGCGACCGTGTCCCCCGTTAAAGATCCTTTGTACTTTAAAGAATACCATTTTCCGGCCAAATACAACCCGAACGAACCTTTGGAAAAAGGCTTAAAGGTCTTTTGCTCTTCCCGTACTTCAAAATCTTTTTTCAAAGATTCCAAGAAAGCCTCTTTCGTCAAACCATTCAAATCTTTCACCAGCCGGTTGTACTCCAAAATCTTCATTTCCGACGCGAAGAAAGCCACCGCCAAAAATCCGTCCCAAGGATTCGTTCCGTCTCCGCCTTTTGACGCCGCAACACGGGCAGCGGCGGCCGAACGATGATGCCCGTCCGCGATATATGCATTTCCCTGTTCTTCAAACTTCCGAGTAATAAACTCCATTTTTTCCATATCGTCCAAAATCCACAACCTGTGGACAACGCCATATTCCCCTTTGACGGCAAAGAACGGTTCTTTTCCCGCAATCTCTTCACGCAGCAAATCATGTACTTCCGGAATATCTTTATTAACCAGCAAAACCGGTCCCGTCTGTGCGCCGACTGCTTCAATTTGGCGAACACGATCGTCTTCTTTAACAATCCGCGTCAGTTCATGTTTTTTTATGCGGCCTTCGTTATACGCCCGTACGGAAGCTGAAACGACAAGCCCCGTCTGGATATGTTCCCCCATCTGCAGCTGATAAATATAATAAGCTTCTTTCGGATACATAAAAATCTGTCCCTGAAGCAACATATTTTTGAAATTTTCCGCGGCTTTGTCATATACAGCCTGCTCATAAGGATTCGTCCCCCGAGGCAAATCTATTTCCGCCTTTGATATATGCAAAAAGCTTTTCGGATTGCCTTTGGCTTTCTCATACGCCTCTTCGGAAGACAAAACATCGTACGGCGGAGCGATAATTTCACAAGCAAAATCCGCTTGCGATAAAACACCCCGAAAAGGAGTGTAAATCGGCAACTTCTGTTTCATAAAATTCTCCTTAAATCAAATAAAATTCACAAAGTATTTTTAAGGTAACATAAAAAAACATATCGGATAAGAAAAAATTTCATTAACAATATATTTTCCCCCCGCTCTTTTCCGCTCCGTCAAAGACCTTCCTCCTTTGAAATATTCTGTACAAAAGTCGGAAAAGAAAATTTCGTCCATTTTACCAAAGAGCCTTCCTCCTCTGCGTTGTCCGAGAAGATTCCCGTTGTCCCGAACTTTTTCCGTCTCGTCAAACCGTTTTTTCCTCGCGTCAAAATCTCCTTTTTCTCCCGCGCTAAAATTTCCTTTTTGTGAAGAAGATCATTTCTAAGAAACAAAACCCCGAAAACACCGTCCTGCACCGAAAAATAATCCAAAAACTCAACGGTTCGGTTTCCTCACATTTTCCATATATTTCCCGTGCCGGAAAAATCCAGACTTAAACAATATAATAAGGAGCCGTATGTTTCTTACGGCTCCCTCTTTGAGGGCAAAAACGGTTCTTTTCCTGCCCATCTGAAAAAATTGTTTTAGAAGTGATATCTAAAGCCGATATACAGCTCTTGAGCGTCTGTCTTAACCTTATCTCCGTCTTTTTTAAAGTAACCGTAATCCATATATCTGTATCCGACCTCCGCTTTAAAGTTTTCGGTTACCTCCAAAGAAATACCGGTTCCAATCTGCCAAACCATCTTTTTATCTTTAATCCCCGCTTTTACACCGGCAATAGATAAAGTCCCTTTCACTTCCCCATAACCGATACCGGCACCGAAATAGGGGGAAAGCCGGGTTCCCGTATCAAAATCATAATAACCGTTAATCATCACGGACTGCGTTTCAACCTGCAGCTTAAAATCTTCATCCCACAAATAGCCAAAATCATCAAACCCTATATAGTGCTTTTGCTCCGCCTTGCCGTTTTTGTTATATTCCACTTCCGCACGGAAGGAACCGCCAAAAACCTGTTCCGAAAGACCGACCGCAAAACTGCCGCCATAGATATTGTCATCTATATTATAGGTCCCCATACCTTCGGTCAACTTCACATCCGGCGTCATTTTAACATACTTTAATTTTGCGCCGACATAAGGGGTAAGGGCAAAACAATCCGCGCCGAACATCACCGAAGCCGCCGCCAATCCCGCAAAAAACAAAGACTTTTTCATAGCAATTCCTTTCATAATATTAACCGTTCCGATGAAAGAAAGATGAAGAAAAATTT
>CASFRQ010000052.1 GCA_949296785.1 uncultured Alphaproteobacteria bacterium | reverse complement strand
TTCCAAACCGTCCGTTAAAAAAGGACCAGACAATAGAACCGTTTCATTTTCTTTTCCACTTGTGCGATATTGAAAAAGCGTGCGCCGTTTACCGCTTCGCCGGTTTCCTTTTTTTAAACTTGTCAAGAATTCAAAAGCGCCGCCTGCTTCAACAAAGGAACATCGTAAAGAAGGTATTTTTCCTCCTCCTTCTCAAAAGCCGGCAACTGACCGCTTAAAAGAGAACCAGACAATTTCGCCCTAGCCGTCCGGATTAAACCGGTGTCAAAGTTCGGCACGGGCCCGTTCACGCTTAAAAGATAAATATGCAAAGACAAGTGCAAAGAACTTTTAACCAAAAGAGCCAACCCCTCCTCTTTCGGCATCCGTTGAAGGATATTCTTCTCATCCTCTTTCTTTTGCTCGGCGATTTTAAGAGAGGAAACTTCCGGCGGAATCACAAACAAACGATGCTTTAACGCCCATTGTCCGACGCTCGTGCGGGAAGTTAAAACGCTTATCGGCACGGATAAAATCGGCCCCAATGCAATCGGCAGCATCCAGTAAAACAAATACGGCACATACCTTCCCACCAGAACCAAAATCCCGACGCCGATAAGCATATGAAAGAAGTGGCGGTTCAACGCCTCTTTCCAGGAAGTCCCGCCCTCGGAACGGTTTTGCGCTTTCCATCCCGTATCTTTTCCCAGCAGAATGTCCAACACAAACTTGGACTGAAACAGCATCATAATCGGCGCCGTCAAAGCGCTCAGAAAAATTTCAACAATCATACTGACAATCAGGTGGAAAGCACCGCCGTAGTTCTTTTTCTTTTTTTCTTTTATCAAAACAGCCAAAACGCCCAAGACTTTCGGCAAAAACAACATCATGGCCGAAAAAGAAAACAACAGGATTACCCGCACCGAATCAAAAATCGGCCAAACGGGGAACAAAGTTTTCACCGGCGCGAAATACACCGGCGGATAAAACACCCGCCATAACGCCACGCCCAACCCCATCGCCAAAAACAAAAACCACAAAGGCGAAGACAAATAAGACATAATCCCGATTGTAAAATGCACGCGGCTGATGGCATTAATTTTATGAGAAAACAAAATCCGAAGATGTTGTAAGTTTCCCTGGCACCAGCGACGGTCTCTGGCGGCAAAGTCTATCATGGAGGAAGGGCATTCCTCATAACTGCCCTTCAGTTCCGGCAACATCCAAGACAACCACCCTTCCCGGCGGATCAGGGACGCCTCCACAAAGTCATGGCTTAAAATATGGCCGCCGAACGGCGCCTTCCCTTTAAACACCGGAAGGCCGCAGCATTCCATAAACGCCTTCACCCGGATAATCGCGTTATGACCCCAGTAATTGCTGTCCCACACCTGCCAATAGGCCAACCCCGCTGTCACCACGGGACCGTACACATGGCCGGAAAACTGCTGTATCCTGGCAAAAAGGCTTTTTTTGTTAATCATCATCGGCGGCGCCTGAATAATGCCGGTCGTTTCATTTACTTGCATCAAACGAGACATTTTTAAAACCGTCGGCGCCTCCATCAGGCTGTCCGCATCCAAAACCAGCATAAAATCATATTGCCCGCCCCAGCGAATGCAAAAATCCTCAATATTTCCGCTCTTGCGTGCTGTGTTTTTCGGCCGGTGGCGGTAGTACAGGTTTATCCCTTCCGGAAACAGCTTTTTCGTTTCGCACCAGGCGGCCTCTTCCTTTATCCATGTTTTCGGATCCGTCGTGTCGCTGAGGACAAAAAAGTCATACGGCGAAGGGACCTTCGTCACGTCTTCTACGGCTTTTTTTCCATTTTTCCGCCCTTCAACAGTTTCCGAAGAAACCTCAAGATTCCTTCTTTGTTCCCGTTCCAATTCGGCATGAAGCGCGCGCGCCATTGCCAAAAGGCCGGCAAAAACCTCTTCCGTCCCTTCATTATAAACCGGCATCAATACCGCCGTACGAGAAGTTAAAGGAATATTCCCCGCCTCTTTCAGGCCGGGCATCTTACGCGCCTTCATCAAATAGAAAAAACCGAACAAGCTGGAGAAAAAATAAAACGCAATCCATCCGAAAGTCAGAAAAAACAAAGCCGTAAAAACCACTTTGGACAAAACCGCCATGTCCGTCGGCAAAGACAAAGACCATAAAAAAGTTCCGCCGCAGGTTGCCAAAAAAGTCAACCCGAAAAGCTTTACCCGCCTGAAAAATACCTGCCTCTTTGAAAAAGAAGAAAGTACCGCGTATTCGTCAGTCATTACTTTACCTCTTCGCCTTGTTTTGTTCTTGTTTCAATTTTTCCTTCCTCCGCGCCGCCTGTTTTATGAAACTCTTACACGGAAGAAAGCGCCCGTCTTGCCTAAAAAATAAAAAAACGCTCATCCGTCTTTTTTTATAGGCCTTTTTAACATAAAAGGATTTTTCCCTTTCGTCCGCAAAGCCCGTATCAAAAACACCCCTCGTTTTAACGCATTCTCGTCAAAAACCGTCCGTCAAAACCGGCTTGGCTTTTTTTCGCTTTGTAAACCAGACATTTCCTCCTTTTAAGATTTTACGCCAACCTCCCCATCGCCGCTCCTTTTATAAACACTGTCACCATCGTTTTATTCTTATCATGCTGCCCGTTGTCCTAAGGGGAAGGAAAAGCTCTTCTTTTTACTTTTCGGCGGACATCCGATTGTTCGGCTTTCCGAGCCTTATCTCTTCCCCGACGAAAGACGGAAAAGGGATAAAAACCACCCCCATGCCTCCTTCAAAGGATGAATAACCTCAATTTTCTGAGGAACCATGACGGAAGGCGCCGTCCCCGGCTGAACGCGGAAAAGAGCTTTCTCATAGGTTTGCCGCAACATTTGAATCTGTTTTTCATCCAAAGGAAGAAAAAGCAAATATTTTTCCGCCAATTTATGCATCAGAAATACCATTTTGAAATAAGCGGTCAACTGCTCTTTCGGCAGAACATCCCCCACAACCTGGACGGCGATGATGTGCACCTTTTCATCCAAAAAGTCCAGAAGCGTTTGCAACTCTTCCTCTCTCGCCCCTTTACCCAAAGGGCGGGAGGCCTCAAACTCCCGTTTCAAAACCTGCCCTTGTTTTTCCAAACGTTCCCGGGAATATCCCCAGCTTGTCAGATATTTTTCCAAAATATCTTCCGAAGTATAAAGTTTTAAGGAAGCCATTGATAACTCCAAACTTCTGTCAAAACCTGCGGCTTTTCCGGTTGGGAAGACTCCTCTTTTTTCTGCTGTTCGTCCTTTGTTTTCAAACCGGATTCAGAGGAAGCACCGGTCGTCCCCTCTCTTCCCTCAGAAATCGCCGGTCCCGCCTTATCCTGTTCCGGCGACGAAACGGCATTTTCATCCTTTTTATCCGCACCCTCTCCGCTTACCGGCATTTTTTCCTGTAAATAAGCGCGCAACTCGTTTGTCCCGCCGTTTTTATCCGGTTTAAAGTCAAAAACAAGACGCCACCCGTCCGTCAGCGGATTTTTCTGCAGTAAAACACTGCGCACCGCGCCGGAAGAAGCCGTCACCACGGGTTCTATCCGCGCCGCGTCCGTCACCTTGTCCAACAGACCGCCTTTAAAATCAATCACAAACTTCATAAAAGTTTCACTGCCGACGCCGGAAACACCCCCTATTCCCGTATATGTCGCTTCAACCTTTCCGAAAGGAGCACAAACTTCAACGGGATTGGTTTGCATAAACCAGTTCAAACGATACTTGAAACGATATTCTTGCCCTTTTTTAAAAGGCGTGTCCGAAACGAAATAAGCCACGACATTATCGTGAATTTCCTTATCCGAGGGAATTTCCACCAACTGAACAACACCGGGACCAAAAGGCTCCATCGGTTCCACCCAGACGGAAGGGCGTTCCTGATAATGCGCTTCAAAATCCTGATAATGCGCCGCGTCCCTGTCTCTTTGCATTAAACCAAAGCCTTGTGTCTGCGCATCCTGAAACGAACTGACGCGCAACTGGCGCGCGTTGTCCAACGGCCGCCACAGACATTCACCCGCCGCGTTCGCGGTTAAAAAACCGTCGCTGTCATGCACTTCCGGCCTGAAATCAAAAAAGCGATTCTTGGTATTTTCCCCGAACAGGTACATACTGGTCAAAGGGGCAATGCCGACTTTTTGAATATCCTTGCGTGGGAAAAGGGAAGCTTCCACCTCCACTTTCGTGTTGGCCCCCGGAATAATCAAAAACTTATAGGCGCCCGTCACGCTGGGACTGTCCAACAAAGCGTACAAAGTAATGTTCTTGCGCCCTTTCATCGGCCTCTCAATCCAAAATTCCTTAAAAATAGGAAACTCTTCCCCGCTGGAAAGCGCCGTATCCACCGCCAGCCCGCGGGCAGACAAGCCATACTTCTGCCCCACGCCCAACGCCCTGAAATAACTGGCCCCTAAAAAAGAAATCAACTCATCATAATAATCAGGGGTATTCAAAGTCGTATGCAGGCGGAAACCGGCGTAATTCAAATCGGAGGACAGGTCAAACATCGGCTCATCCTTAAATGAAAAATCGGAGGAGAAGTAAACAAACGGTTTTACATCCCCCTCCGCGATTTCATTAATCTTAACGGAATTTTGATAAATAGACCCCATATGAAAAAACTGCACTTCAAAGGGCAAACGCTTTTTATACCAAGGTCCCGCTTCCCTCACATAACGGATTGCCCTGAAATCATCATAATCCATTTTTGCCAGCTTTTCAGGAAGAGTCACTTTTTCCGCAACATAATCTTGTTTAGACAAAACACGCGCCTTTTCCTCCACCTCCGCAAAGGAAAAAGGAGCGGCCCGGCAAACGGAAGTACCGGCTAAAAAAATAAAAAGAACATAAAATGCGTTTTTAAAAAAAAGCTTCAACGGAACACCTCTCCTGAAAACTTAAATCAGTCATTTCACCTTGTATTGTTTCTTATATGCTTCTTTTTTCCTTTTTTCAACCCCTCAAAGCCTTTTTCTCATAAACCCCGAAGGGAAAAAGCAACGTACTTTCAGTCCATCAAAGGCTGTCCTTTTAAAAAAAATTACAATACATTACGAAAAATTTCAGTTAAAAACCGTCCCGATAAAAAACTTTTTCCGACAAAGGCTCTTCCGCCGTACCGACCGATAAACCGCCGTTCTATTTAAACGAAAGGCCGCAGCCGGAAAAAACGGCGACAGCCCTGTCATTTTAACAAACAATCCCTATTCCACCGTGACAGATTTTGCCAAATTGCGCGGCTGGTCCACATCCCTGTTCAGCTTCACGGCGCAGTAATAAGCGAACAACTGCAGCGGCACCACCGCCAAAAACGGATAAAAATAAGAATCTGTTTTCGGAATTTCAATTACATCGTCGGCAATGGACGCCACCTGCTCATCCCCTTCGGTCATCACGGCGATAATCTTGCCGTGGCGCGCCTTAACCTCCTTCATACTGGAAATGTTTTTGTCGCGCAACCCGTCTGCCGGAACGATAAACAGAGACGGAGTCTTTTCATTCACCAAAGCGATGGGGCCGTGCTTCAACTCTCCGGCGCTAAACCCTTCCGCGTGGATGTAAGAAATTTCTTTTAATTTCAAAGCTCCTTCCAACGCCACGGGATAGTTAATGCCTCTTCCCATAAACAGGAAATTCTCCGCCGCGCAATATTTTTCCGCCAGTTTTTCAATGTCGGGCGCTTTTGCCAAAATCTGCTCAATCTGCGCCGGTAGCAGATTAAAGGCGTCAATAAACGCCGTTCCCTGTTCAAAGGACAAAGAGCGGATGCGCGCCATAATTAAAGTAAAAATGTATAAAGCCGTCATCTGAGAAGTAAACGCTTTCGTGGACGCTACCGCGATTTCCGGCCCGGAATGAATGTAAACGCCGCCGTCCGTCTCCCTCGCGATGGTAGACCCCACGGCGTTGCAGATGCCCAGCACGCGGGCGCCTTTTCTTTGAAGCTCCCTTAAAGCGAACAAAGTATCCGCCGTTTCGCCGGATTGGGAAATCACAAAATATAAAGCGTTCTTTTCCACAATCATGTTTTTGTAGCGTAATTCGGAAGCCAACTCCGCCTTCGCCGGAATCCTGGCCATGCTCTCAATCAAAGCGCAGGCCACCAAACTGGCGTGATAGGATGTTCCCGCCGCCACCAGCACAACCCTTTCCACATTCAACAGTTCTGCGTTCGTCATATTCAACCCGCCCAAGTGGCCGGTCGCTTCCTCTTTGTCCAAACGTCCCACAAGCCCTCTTTTGATGGATTCGGTCTGTTCGGCGATTTCCTTCAGCATAAAATGAGGATACCCCTGCTTGTCAAAACTGTCTGTTTGAAAATCAACGGTATTGATGTCTTTTTGAATTAAGTGGTCCTCCACATCGTTGGTGGTAAACCCTTCCGGCGTCACGGTAACAATTTCCCTGTCGTTCAGATAGACAACCTGTTTGGTGTAAGCGACCATCGCGTTCACATCGGAGGCCAAAAACATTTCATGGTTGCCGATGCCCAAAATCAGAGGGGAACCGTTGCGCGCCCCGACCAACATGTCCGGACAATCCGCATGCATGACGATAAGGCCGTAAGTGCCTTTCAATAAAGGTAATGTCTTCTTCACCGCGCGGGGCAAATCGCCGTCAAAATTCTCTTCAATCAGATGGGCGATAACTTCCGAGTCGGTTTGAGACTTAAAAACATGCCCTTTTTCCTGCAGTTTTTCCTTCAGCTGCTGATAATTTTCTATA